>NZ_JBFOLH020000013.1:0-1875 GCF_040829825.2 Leadbetterella sp. DM7
TTCGTGACCATAAAGCTAAACAGCATTATGCAATATGATAAAAACCCCGATTTCGGGGCTTTTTATTCTCGTAACACCAAAGGGGCAAATATTATATCACAAAACCTATTGTATCATCCGTATTTCCTGTATTCACGATACTTTTGTAATAATTTTGCAAATCGGATCTCTCCTTTTCTCCCAGAGTTTGAGAAGTTAATAAAGCAGGTTTTTTTCTATTTGTCTGAATAAATCCAACTGATTTGAAAGAAATATCTCCTGAAAATAGGTCTATTAGCCAATCCCATTCTTGTTTGTATTTGATAAAGTCGATATTTCTTAGTTCAACTGGATTGGCAAAATCAATTGAATTTATTGTATTTAAGGAGTCCCTACATATTTGACACTTCCCCTCTCAATAGTAATAACCACCCACTACTCCTTTTTGGGTTTAAACCACTTTCCTTGTTCAGCTACTCTTATTAAATGTTCAATTGTAATAGGCAGTTTTTTAGTTTTTGATGGGTGAATAGTACGATTGAACAAGTCTTTTAAAATATAAAAAGGGTGAGCATCCTCGAGAAAATAATCATAATAATTGTACTCTTTTCCATCAATATGAAACGTTTCTCCAAAATCATCAAAAAAAGCATCAATTTCCTCAGAAACAGCATTTAATGATTGAATAGTAAAGTCTAAAGAGACTTCCTTTCTATATCCAAAGTGCTTCTTTAAAAGCTCTTTTATCTGAAACAAGTATTGTTCTTCCATCTTATTTAAATTTCTTCACATATTGTAGTTGGCCAACGCCTATTCCATACCCAACTGGTGTTATTATATTTCTACTTAACATTATCCCAATATCAGATGTTCTACGGCCAAAGCTGGGCATTATAGTAGGAATCGAAAAAGGAAGTTTACCCATTTTGCCTTTCAATGCGAAAGAAATCATATTTGTATTTCTTGACGCATTTCCCAAACCACGCCTTAGCCCCAAACTAGCTTTAGAAACCGGCATTACCTTTCTTGCCAGCATAGCTTCTCCAACTTTCTCTGCCCCATACCCTGCATCATAAGCAATTTCACCGACAGTCATATTTGGTATATGTTGTGTATAATCCTTGATAGCCATAGTCATATTAACTCTCATAAAAGTCCCTTGAGCATTTAGCGCTGTCATTTGCATCATATTTACAAACCCTTGCCCCAAATCAGACCAACCCTCAACTGTAGTTAAACTACCTAAAAATTGCCCCGTTTGTTGTAAACCTCCGTAAACACCCATACCAAAAGCTATATTGGCGGGCATCCCTGATGCCACTGTCCTGGTAGTAATACCACCGGTTGTCTTCTTGTCCTTATCTTTATCTCCCCCACCGTTCCCTCTAACCCCATCCATAAACGCTGCAATCTCCTCAGGGATTCCGTTGTCACCCGGTTTCCCTCATTCACCCACATACCGTTAGGGTCCGTCAGCGAAAGAGGATTATTCAGTACATAATTATACCCCGAATACCCGTAATACAGCTCAGCCGCAGGGTCATTTCGGTCCCAACGCCCAATCGTCGGATTATACACCCTTGCCCCAAAGTCTACCCTATTGGAGTTAAGGGTCATCTCCTTCCCTTCTCCTGCAACTCTCAACGGTTCTGATACGCATTCACAGTCCCTGTACCGTTCAGCCGCACACCCCAGGGATCAAAGTTACTGCCCATTTAAAAGATCTTTCTGTATTTGTTAAGCACTGCATTTGCAAGATACTTTTTACTTTTCATTCGGCCGGCGTTCAGTTAAAAAACAAGCCCCTCCATTCTATATTAATAATATCAAGCTTAAAGCTATGCAATAAAAACGCTCTCTTCGAAGAGCATTTTTATTGAATAAACCCGTATTAAT
>NZ_JBFOLH020000013.1:1975-143884 GCF_040829825.2 Leadbetterella sp. DM7
CCGGTACTTTCTTTAAAAGGCCCTACCAAATAGCCGGATAAAACCGCTTTTTAAGTGTTATTTTACTTTTGTCAATGGGTAAATCCAGATTAGGAAGTATCAGGCTGGTAAAGTAAAATTTCTCCCCGTTTTTCAATTCTACCAATGAATAATGATATTCATCCCACGGAAACCATGTGGTCCGGTTTTCTGCTTTAGGGTAGGTCTTAAAATCCTTTACAGACTCTATATCTGACATGGTAAAAGTTACGTCACGATCTTTGTCGCTTACTCGTAATTGCTTTTTCGATTCTTCGTAATATACCACCATATTTTTGTTGGTAGAATAATAGTTAAAATGCATAAGAGCAGCAGGAGTAACGAGTAAAACAAGTCCCCATAATCCTCCGGTCATAGATGCCTCCCAGTCAACATAACCTTTTCTAAAATAGCTAATAATAGGCATCCCTACTGCTGTGAGCACTATATATAGTAAAATGCTCTTCAAAAAACGATAATGAGTTTGTGCTTTAATTTTATAAATTTCCATATTTACTTGAAGTTAAGCCATGAGCTCGTTAAGGTTCTTTTAAATTGATCATAACTATTCCTTATTTCTTTTCTCGTTGGTTTTGTCCCGTCATAAACCTTTTCTAGTCCGGTAAGGCCAGCTCCTAATAATGCTCCATAAGGACCACTCACGTACGAAGCTACTAACCACGAACTTCCTGTACTTAACACTCTGTAACCTAACCTAGATGCACTTATTGAGCCTTCATTATACGATGGAATATCAAAAGCCAATAATGATCCAACAGAAAGCATAGTACCTACATTAGACGCATTTTTCCCAAGTTTACCTATTTTTGTTAGATTCGTTAGCGGCTTACTCGCTTCAGTCATTGGTTGGTTTCCAAAAAGTGAGAAGTTTCGTCCTGTAAGTTTATAGTTCCCTTCTATACCCCTTCTGAAACCCTCCTTATAGAGGTCAGCACTCTTATTTTCTCCCAACGCCCAGAAAACCTCACCAGCAAAACCTAAACCAGTTCCTATATCACCAATAGGTAAAGACTGCATTTTATTCAGATTGTTCTTCTTCTTGTCATCGTCATCTCCACCTTTTTGCCCTCTAACCCCATCCATAAACGCTGCAATCTCCTCAGGGATATCCGTTGTTACCCGGTTTCCCTCATTCACCCACATACCGTTAGGGTCCGTCAGCGAAAGAGGATTATTCAGTACATAATTATACCCCGAATATCCATAATACAGCTCACCTGCAGGGTCGTTTCGGTCCCACCTCCCAATCGTCGGATTATACACTCTGGCCCCAAAGTCTACCCTGTTCAGGTTAAAGGTCATTTCCTTTTCCTTCCCTTGCAACTCAAACAGGTTCTCGAAGCTGTTCACACTTCCTGTACCATTTAAACGCGCACCTCACGGGTCAAAGTTACTGCCCACAAACGAACTACTCTGCGTTTGCTAAGTGCTGTATTTCTAGGATACTTTAAAAATAAGAGCAACTCATTTTTGGATCGCCCCTTGCATTTTTATGGATTTACAAACCCAAATTTTATTTTAATAACTTTGTTTTGTTGCAAATCACACTCTAAAAAGTATTCAGGCATATTATAATTACGCAAAAAGGCAGAGTTAGGGTCACTGATTTGATAGATTATCTTATTGCCCTGTTTTGTATAGTCCTTTCCTTTTATCCTTTCAACGTCCACCAATGATAAGCCCAAGCGTAAACCGCTTTCAGTTGCAAATTCTTTGTAATTGCTCTGTGAATAGGATTCTATTTTTTTATCAAAATATCCAACTTCAAAACAGCTAAACTCATTGGCTGTGTTTCCTTCATATTGGTATGCAAACAAGTATTCACTTTTTGACATATTACAAAACGCAATTATTGGGCTTTCTCTTACAAATTCAATTAATTTTAATGTGTTTACATTTTGATAAAATTCTTGCAAAGAGCGGTCATTGTTCAACAGCAATTTTCTGTTTATTGAACTATCAGGAACAAACGTATTTGTATGGATTACTCCTCCCACATTTTCAACACTCTTGCTTTTGTTATTATCGCCTTTACACCCGCAGAAAAGACAAAGGCAAATGATTAGTACATTACTCACCATTAGATTTAATTTTTTTGCCATATCCATTATTGTTAGGATTGTTTAGAATATTAACATTTAAGGGCACATTTTTTTGTCTTGATAAAGCATTTTGGGCCATATCTCTGAAATTAATTAATCCCGTTTTACCGCAAGTCAAACCTATACAACCCTGTGTTCCAAAGTACTTTCCTCCGTCTGGGTGAATACGAAGTAGAGTTCTTCCTGTTTTTAAATTTAGGGGCAAGATTTAAACTAAATCCGACTCCTTCCTTTGTCATTCCTTCGTTATACCAACCGGACGGACTTCTATCCTGTAATGTATTTACTAAATAATCTCCACTTTCAGGCGAACCATTGCCCCAAGGCCCTCCAACAGCATCAAAACGTGCTCTTGTAAATTCTTTACCTCCTGCAACTTGGATTATAGTAAGTTGCCCGTCTGCTTGTTTTGGGTTTTAGAATTTGCTTCGCCGGTAAATGTCATTCGTACTTCTGCGACACCTAAATCATTAGATTTTGCTTGAAGTTCAATATAATGTTTTTCGCTTAAAGTTCCACCCTAATTAACGTTTTTGTTTTCAAATCTTGCACGGTATTTACTTTCTAACTGATACACTTTCCCGTCGTCTTTCCCACCATCTCCTAAATAATTTCCATCCGCATCTATCATAATAATTGGGTTGTTCAATGTATAGCTAAAAGTGGAATAGGAATAATACTCCTCCGCCAATGGATCCACCCAATCCCATCTCCCAATGGTGGGATTATACACCCTTGCTCCAAAATTAACCCTGTTCAGGTTAAAGGTCATTTCTTTTTCCTTTCCTTGCAACTCCCACTTGTTCGGGTCTGTGCAACCCTCCAATCACTTTTTCAGGCTCTTAACCCAAAGAACTTTACGCCTGTATGCTCAAGATACTTTTTCCCTTTCATTCGGCCGGCGTTCAGTTGAAAAAAAAATAAGGGCAGTGTATTTTAGTTTCACTCAGCTTCGGGAGAGATTATTTTACCGGCAGCCCGAAGGGTTTAGCCTAGGCATCCTGGAAAAGGATATTTTACCTTAGAGCACTTAAAAAAATCTTGCATTCCATTATGGGCAAGTATGAACGTGATGAAGTAAAACCCACAATTGAGGTGGTCAAAAAACTGGCCGATGTGCTGGATACCACCGTAGGCTATCTGCTCGGTGAGACCGAAGACAGGGAACTCTTAAAAGACCCCTCCATGATGAAGCGACTCAATGATATTGCCCGGTTTTCTGAACAGGATAAGCAGCATATACTCTATGCCCTGGATGCTATGATTAATAACGTAAAACTTAAAGCTATTCAATAAAAAACGCCCTCCGGAGAGGGCGTTTTACATTTCATTTAACTTTTTCCATTTTTACATTTGGGAATTCTTTTATCCATAATTGCTCTAGAAGAACTTCTTTTCGTAACGGTTCAAAATAGTCGACAATCAAGTACATACATTTCTTCCCTTTAGAATTTGTAGCAAAAAAAACCTCTAGATTATCCTGCATTACATCAAATTCTAACTCATTCCTAACCTTTTCTAAGGAGTTAGAATCTAAGTTCTTCCTAAATTTCAAAAGGTTTTCATCGGTAAAAACAAAACCAAAAGAATAATAAATATCTACTAAGTTTTCATTAGTTAACTTTTCTAGCTTTGCTGCCATTGGATTGGCTCCTTTACTAAACAACTTCCTTAGTAGTTTCATTGCTTTTCTTCTATTTTAGTTTTAACCATATTATAGGAGCTTTCTCCTGCTTTTGCTCCAATTATACCACCACCAATACTTCCTAAAACACCACCAATAACTGCACCGGGTAATGCCCCGGCCCCTCCAAACCAAACTCCAATAGCTGCTCCTGCTTGAGCCCCAATTTCGCCCCCGGCAACAGCTCCCAATAATGCACCTCCCTCTGTTGCAACAGCCTGAGGCTTATTTTCTGCAACAGACACATTATATACAGAGAAACCAACCGCGGTCACTCCCGCAGCCTTACCTGCAACTCCAAGTTTGCCTACCATAGAATTAACTCCTGCATTCGTTTTGTTAGCAGTTCCCCCTACACGAGAACTTTCCCCCGAACTAGGTCTCATTCGTTCTGCTACCTCTCTCATAACAGCAGGTGTTTTCTCTCTAGCTTCCATTTTTGCCTGCGTTCTCCCTTGAGAGTTCGTCTTATCCATATTTGAAACATTCTGAACATACTCCTTTCTAACTTGTTCAGATTTAACCAAAGTATGTGATGTAGAAGCTGCTACCGATTGAGTAGCCCTATTTGCATCTGATCCACTAATAGCACTTTTAATCCAATCCCAGGCCTTTTTGTAAATTGGTTCATCCAAAGCCCCTGTAGGATCAATGCGATTAACGGGGTTATTGCTGTTATAATTATAGGGTGTAAGAGAATATCTTTCTTCTGCCAGTGGATCGACCCGGTCGAAGCGCCCGATGGTCGGATTATACGCCCTCGCCCCAAAGTCTACCCTGTTCAGGTTAAAGGTACTCTCCTTCTCCTTACCCTGCAACTCCCACCTATTCTGGAAGCTGTTCACCACACCCGTACCATTCAGCCGCACACCCCAGGGATCAAAATCCGTTCTGGCCGTCTGAATCACACCCGTTGGGCCCTCCTTAAAACTCACCCGCGCGTTCCCCAGGTGATCCTTGTAATCAAATTCCAGCTTCCACACTCCCGACTCATTGATCGCTCTTCCGTCAGGAACGGAGACCTGCTAGGGTTGGCCCTTTTTAAACACAATAAGTAATTATATTTAATTTTAAAGGCACTTTCTATAGTTTTTCCAAATAAAAGGCTTTCCCTTGCTTTGCTATTTTAAATTTGGCATTGGATTTATCAACCTTAAAAGTTTTCAAATTAGTAGCAAATACAACTCCTTGTAATTCTTTGCTTGGATTAGAAAACCATTCTTTTTGATAAACAACTTTCCCTCTGTTGAGAAAAATTACCCTATCTGCAATATCTGTAAACTGTTTAAAATCAAACCCTAAACTCTTATTTATATCTTCTAATGAGTTTGATCCCGAAAAATAATACATCGTATCCCATTCAAACTTCATAATTTTTGAAAAATCGACTACACAATCATCCCTTTGTTCTGAACATTTTTCAAATTCATTTGCTAAAATGTTATCAAAATCATTTTGATTAGAACAAGCATTGAAAAGTACTACGAAACTCAATATAAGTATGTTTCTATATTTCATAATTCTACCATTTTGGGCCTCTTTCCCAAGTTCGGGCTTCTTTTTCATCCTTATCATCTATAATTTCTTGCTCAGCCGCTGTTCTTCCGTTCCGATTAAGTCCTTTGAAAATTTCTTTTAATTGCTCATATTTTTTAGAAGATAGTCTGGTTCTTGATACATTCCAATTTCCATCTTTATCTTTTGTTGCAGTATAAAGACCATTATTTCTAAATTCATCGAGAACTAAATTTGCTAAGTTGTCCATACTTGCGCCTGAATTAGCACTACCAATGCCTCTTCCAATAATATTGTTTAATAAATCAACTGTTTGATCTGCATCCGTAAGGTTTTTAAAACTTCTACCCGATAAATCTGTAAATGGATTTTCTTCATGTGCATTTCCCGCTTCTTTCGCTACATTACTTCCAAACAATGTCAAGCTTAAAGCTATGCAATAAAAACGCTCTCTTCGAAGAGCATTTTTATTGAATAAACCTGTATTAATCCGGTACTTTCTTTAAAAGGCCCTACCAAATAGCCGGATAAAACCGCTTTTTAAGTGTTATTTTACTTTTGTCAATGGGTAAATCCAGATTAGGAAGTATCAGGCTGGTAAAGTAAAATTTCTCCCCATTTCTAAGTTCTACTAAAGAGTAATGGTAATCATCCCACGGCATCCATGTAGTTCGATTTTCGGCTTTAGGGTAGGTTTTGTATTCTGTTACCTTCGTAATGTCCTGCATAGTAAATGTTACATCTCTCTTTGTGTCTGCTACCCTAAGTTGCTTCTTGGCTTCTTCATAGTAAACTACCATATTCTTGTTTTCAAAGTAGTAATTTAAATGAATGAGTAGTTTGGGGATAAAGAGAAGTAATACTCCCCAAACCCCAATAGAATATGCTATATCTATATCAAAAGAACCTCGTTTTAGATACAAAATTAAAGGAACTCCTATGATTACAGGAATCACCACATAAAGCAAAGTACTTAGCAAAAATCTAAAATGAGTATTTATTGTAACTCTGTAAGTATTCATATTTTTATTTAAACTTCACCCATGAACTTGTTAATGTTCTTTTGAACTGCCCGTAGCTGTTTACTATTTCTTTTCTTACAGGCTCTGTAGCATCATAAGCTTTTTCTAATCCTGTAAAACCTACACTCACCAATGCTCCATATGGGCCTCCAAAAGATGAGGCGACGCTAATGGAGCCAAAAGTCCCCACGCTTCGATAAGCTAAACGAGTTCCACTTAATGACCCCTCACTATATGCAACAACATCAGTTAGCGTGGAGATGACCGATAGACCAGTTCCTAAAGAGGACGCAAACTTTCCGAACTTAGCAAATTTATCTAACCTCGTAATTGGCTTGGTAGCATCAGTCATGGGTTGGTAAAGACTGCATTTTATTCAGATTGTTCTTCTTGTCATCGTCATCTCCACCTTTTTGCCCTCTAACCCCATCCATAAACGCTGCAATCTCCTCAGGGATATCGGTTGTCACCCGGTTTCCATCATTCACCCACATACCGTTAGGAAAGAGGATTATTCAGTACATAATTATAACCCGAATATCCGTAGTACCCCTCAGCTACCGGAAGGTAGCTTTTCCCTACAATTTCTGCGTAATTGTTTATTAATCATGTGATTAGTTCTATGGGGCATCTTGCGGGAGCGTCTAAATAAGCTTTAATCTAATACTTAAGTCCTCTGGAAGTTCAATTTGTGAGGTTTGTTCAGTACCCCGTACTAACAATATAATTTTTTTTATATCATCTCTACCCTGCTTGACCGAATACCCTTCCTGAATATCTATAAACTCATGTTTAATAGCATCTGTATAAAAATCAAGTAAATTGTAAATCAGCTTAAAAGAACCTCTGCTAAAATTTATACCATATTTAAAAGCTAGTTCATTCAAAAGAGTATCAATGTCAAAATCATAATCTTTCTTACCTTTCACAAAGTCTTCCGACCAACTTAGAGTAGATTCCAAAATTGTCAATAGTTCTTCTTTAAAAAGTTTCATACAAATATCCATTTAGAAACGTTTTCCAAAATTACCGTTATCTCCCGGTTTTGTTTGCCAAGGACGATGTCGTCCAATGCCTCCCGGCCCTCTCCTGTGATAATGTAGTCCATTACGTAAGTCAAGATCAATTCTAAAGTTTTTACCTGTTTTGAAAAGCGTTGTCCCCCGCAAAGTAGTGTTAGAAAGTACACGTACATTCCCTATTCCAACTCCAGCTCCCGTTGATATATTTCGGATAGCTGCCGCTTCTCCAACTTTTTCACTTCCGTATCCTATGTCGTATGCCATTTCTCCCAGAGTCATGCCGGGAATACCCTCTATATAATTCTCCACAGCCATACCCATATTAGCTCTCATAAAAGTCCCTTGAGCATTTGGCGCTGTCATTTGCATCATATTTACAAACCCTTGCCCCAAATCAGACCAACCCTCAGCTGTAGTTAAACTACCTAAAAATTGCCCCGTTTGTTGTAAACCTCCGTAAACACCCATACCAAAAGCTATATTGGCGGGCATCCCTGATGCCACTGTCCTGGTAGTAATACCACCGGTTTTCTTCTTGTCCTTATCTTTATCTCCTCCGTTCCCTCTAACCCCATCCATAAACGCTGCAATCTCCTCAGGGATATCGGTTGTCACCCGGTTTCCATCATTCACCCACATACCGTTAGGATCCGTCAGCAAAAGGAGTTATTACTATGAAAATATATAGCGTGAGTTCGACCCTTTTTCCGACATCGGATCCACACAATCAAACATCAGGGAGAACTGATTGGTCTTTTATCTTCCCATAGAACGTTTACAGTTCCGTAATTGGTAAACCAAGTGTCACTAGTTATTTAGCTCCTTAATTATCATAATGACGGCTATGCTAATTGAAATGAGGCCGGCTCTCGGTACCGGACTTTTATAGACATACTAATTATGTCATCCCCATGCATTTTTATTAGTTGTCTAAACGAGAAATCGGGCTTTGCTCTTGTAACTTCTTTTTCGTTTCTATTATCTTTTGCTTCAACTCTTGCACAGTAGAAAAAGCTCGTGCATCTAATTTATGGTCTTCCTCATACTGGGAGAACCTACTGGATACATTACTTAATTCTGCAAAGGTTTGCTGCTCTACGTCTGAAAGGGTTTCATTACTAATTTCTAAATCGTATGAATAATAGAATTCATCGCAAAATGTTGGTTCATCAATCTTGCCTGACAAATATTGGTCAATAAGCCAATACAATCTTCGTTTATCACTCTTTTCGTACATATTCGTTAGGGTTTTATCGGGCTGTATTTAAAATGCCAAATCGAATTGGTTGCTTTATCGTAGAGAACTTCAAGATTGTACGCCTTCCCATTTTTAAACATTTCAATGGTGTGCATTAAAGCTCTAGAGCCTTTGGGGTCTGCTAATCCTTCTGAATCTTTAATAGCTTGTTCCAAAATTTGAACAGGAACCGATCTACCAGGGTTTGCCATGTGTTCAGCCGCCCTTGAACTAAAGTTAAATAATTCTTTTCCCCTCTCAGCTCCTGCAGCTAATTTAAGTAAACTCGCCGCTCCTTTTACCCCTCCTATTAAATCAGGACTACCAATGACTGTATAATCTACTTTTACAGGATTGCCCTCTATGTCATATACAATATTACCCTCTTTTCTCCCATTAATGTAATAATTTAATTTCTCCCAAAAACCCGTTAATGCTTCTAGCTTAGGAGCTGAACGTAATATTTCTTCATTCATCTCCGCTATAGATTCTCGGCTTACAAGAGATTTAGTTACACCGGTTTTCTTTTTGTCCTTATCTTTATCTCCTCCGTTCCCTCTAACCCCATCCATAAACGCTGCAATCTCCTCAGGGATATCGGTTGTCACCCGGTTTCCATCATTCACCCACATACCGTTAGGGTCCGTCAGCGAAAGAGGATTATTCAGCACATAATTATACCCCGAATACCCGTAATACAGCTCAGCCGCAGGGTCGTTTCGATCCCACCGCCCAATCGTCGGATTATACACTCTGGCCCCAAAGTCTACCCTGTTCAGGTTAAAGGTACTCTCCTTCTCCTTACCCTGCAACTCCCAACGGTTCTGATACGCATTCACAATCCCCGTACCATTCAGCCGCACACCCCAGGGATCAAAATCCGTTCTCGCCGTCTGTACCACACCCGATGAGCCCTCCTTAAAACTCACCCGCGTATTCCCCAGGTGATCCTTGTAATCAAATTCCAGCTTCCACACTCCCGACTCATTGATCGCTCTTCCGTCAGGAACGGATACCTGGTAGGGTTGACCGTTTCTAAAAACAAGCGGAACGCCGCCCGACCCATCTACATATTCCCAGTATTCACCTGTACTATACTCGGTTTTAAGGAGCTGCCCGTCACCGTCATACGTATATTTGATCCACCTTCCTCCACTTAACGTAATTTCTTCCGGTAAATTTAAATATGTATTGTAAACAATATTGGTGATCTGTTCATTTTCGTCACTCTTCAGCGCTCCGTTGGCATAATACGTATACCCTCCGCTACCCCGCTTCACAAAGTCTACTTCGTTATTGCCGCTCACCCCATCATTGACCGATGTCAGGCGGTTTCCTGAATACGTATAGCTCAGGTTATCCATCAGCCCGAAAGAACCGCCCGTTTTCCCATTGCGCTGAAGCTGGGTGATATTGCCGTTTTTACTGTAATTGATATTCGGAATGCTGTAGTTCTCGCTGCCGATGCCGCTGTAGGTGGCCGTCTTTAACCGCGACTGCGTATCATACGTGTATGTATAGCTCCTTATCCCTACAGGCGTAGTGCCGTTCACATGATTCCACGACTGCTTCCCGATATTGCCGCCCCACTGCCCGGCCGTTTCGTACTCCAGCTTATAGCTGAACAGGTCTTTCGCCGTGCCGTCGGGAACCGGGCTCCCCGAGCCGTTCAGGTTAATGCCCAAAAGACCGCCACGGATATGCCATGTGTAATCAATGATCTGCATATACGTTTCTGCAGTGGAGTTCATTAAGGGCCCACCCTTACCCGGTTTAAGCGTATCTGCGGGAGTACTCCTGGCAGAAATCTTTTCCGGTTCCTGTGCTGATAACCTTCCCCATTGAAGGAGTAACAGGGTAATATATATAATCTGTTTTGTGTTCATTGTTATTCTGTTTTATAGTAGCCCGTTGTTTTATCGCATGATGACCACTTTGGTACTTTTACTGTACAACCCCTTGTTCAAACTGACCAGGTAGGTACCATCAGGGAATGACGAGCTGTTCACCGGGTATGTATTTTCACCGGGCCGGAGATCTACCCTGCCCGAGTAAATGACCCTCCCCTTCATATCCGTAATGCTTAATAGCACATCTTTTACAGCCTGAATTGAGCTGACCCGTAGATCAAAGCGGTCACCTGCCGGGTTAGGGAATAGCTTGATGCCGCTTTCAGTCCATTCCGTATTCCCCGTAAACCCGGCTGCCATTCTTGCGCCCTGGTTTTGCTGGAAGAAATCTTCACCGTTTTCTGACACGTACGAATACCCCGGTGGCACCGCAAACACCGATGGCGTAGCCGGTGGTACCAGGCCGCCATAATCGCTGTACTGCCATTCAAAGCAGCTTACCAGGGATGAATAGCCCGGATCATTCAGCGTAACATCCGAACGGCTGAGCATTTCAGACGCCCTTACTATGAACCTCTCCGGGCTCGTGCCGATTCTTTGTATCAGCCACCACTTGTTATGGAAATACCGGGCAATCAGCGGGTGGTTGGTTACCGTCCACGTGCCCATCGTCAGGCCGTCGGTCAGAACAGCACAGGGACCCGAAGGCACACCCGTAACCGTAATGGATACCGAAGCGCTGGTGGTACAGGACGACCCCTGGCAGGTAACAGAGTAGGTTACCGGGCTGGCGGTAGCCGTCACCGTAATGCTGTTCGTAGTGGCGTTGGTACTCCATTTGGGGCTTCCCGTGCTGCAGCTGGTGCTTAACGTGACCTGCTGATTAACCGCCGGCGACGTCACGCTGGCTACAATAGCTGCAGGAGTAGAACACGGAACGCTTGAATTGGCCTGGAAGAATTCTTCGCCGTTTTCTGACACATACGAATACCCCGATGGCACTGCAAACACCGATGGCGTGGCCGGTGGTACCAGGCCGCCGTAATCGCTGTACTGCCATTCAAAGCAGCTTACCAGGGATGAATAGCCCGGATTATTCAGCGTAACATCCGAACGGCCGAGCATTTCAGACGCCCTTACAATGAACCTCTCCGGGCTCGTGCCGATTCTTTGTATCAGCCACCACTTGTTATGGAAATACCGGGCAATCAGCGGGTGGTTGGTTACCGTCCACGTGCCCATCGTCAGGCCGTCGGTCAGAACAGCACAGGGGCCCGAAGGCACACCCGTAACCGTAATGGATACCGAAGCACTGGTGGTACAGGACGACCCCTGGCAGGTAACAGAGTAGGTTACCGGGCTGGCGGTAGCCGTCACCGTAATGCTGTTCGTAGTGGCGTTGGTGCTCCATTTGGGGCTTCCCGTGCTGCAGCTGGTGCTTAAGGTGACCTGCTGATTAACCGCCGGCGACGTCACACTGGCTACAATAGCTGCAGGAGTAGAACACGGAACGCTTGAATTGGCCTCAAAAAAATCTTCACTGTTCTCCGATACATAAGAATACCCTGAAGGTACGGGAAACACCGACGGTGTGGCCGGAGGCATCAGGCCGCCGTAATCGCTGTACTTCCATTCAAAACAATTGACCAGGGAAGAATAGCCCGGATTATTCAGCGTAACATCTGAACGGCTGAGCATTTCAGAGCCCCGTACCACAAACCTCTCGGGACTGGTGCCGATTTTTTGTATCAGCCACCATTTGTTATGGAAGTAGCGGGCAATCAGCGGGTGGCCGGTTACCGTCCACGTGCCCATCACCAGTCCGTCAGTCAGCACATCGCAGGGGTCTGCCGGTGGTGTGGTACCTGCTCCTGTATATTTCTTCTGCTTCAGACGCCCGATCTCATCATAATCGTAATGTATAATATCTGAAGGCTCGGCATTGATGCCCACACCTGAGCGGGTGATCCTGCCGGCATGGTCATATTGCGATTTGTTCTTAACTTCTATGGTTCCGGTGGTAAACGGATACCGGATGTTCTCGCTGGTTACCTCACCGGCAAAATTATACTCGTAATTCCGGATAATGACATTCGTGGTTCCGCTGGTACTCAGCTGATGCGTAGCCTGCTTTTGTATAAGCCGGTTCAGGTCATCGTAGTAGAATACTTCCGTATACCATTTCGAATTATCACGTGAATCGCGCTTTTTAACCCCGGCGAGCAATCCTTTAACCTGGGTTTTCTGCGTATGGTAGCTGCCATTGGAGTTAAATGCAAAAGCAGTACCCGCAAATGAATACGTATCATAAAAATTGTACTTAAAGGCCTGATTCGCGGCGGGCCTTACCGTTGAAGGGAAGCTGAGGCCGTAATAGGTGTCACCGCTTAAGGTTTCGTGGTAAACCGTATGCGCATCAAACAAAGCCTGGGCACTTTCACGGGTAATGTTGTTCCCGGTTTCTCCCGTGGCCACCTCTCTGTCTAAAGCATCGTATTCTTTAAAGCTCCATCTGTTATTGACTTTTTGAAGAGGATTTTGTTGCATCACTACCCGGTCAATTTTATCGTATACCATCTCCGTCCACCCTTCTCCCGGTACATGCTTCCGGATCAGCCTTCCTTTCCCGTCATACTCATAAAAAAACACATACCGGCTGAAATTTTCACTGTTATACGTGATAGAGGCATTCAGGGCATATCCCTCCGGCTGAATGACCGCTTTCAGCCGGCCGGCTTCATCGTATACATAAGAAGTGACAATATCCTGCCCGATATTTCTTCTCTCTACCAGGCGGTTTTCCGAATCCAGTATCCGGGTTTCTCCATTTTCCTGTTCATCGGTTACCAGTGTTTTAGATAAGCTTAATGCCGGGTAAAATGTATACGTAAGATTACCTGAGGCATCTGTCTTGTACTGCCGTACATCAGATGATACCGGCGCAGGATACGTTCTTATGCTTTTTGTATTACTAAACCAGCTCTGCCCGGCATTGTATTTAACAATCTCCCGGTTTAAAGAAGAATTATCATAGCTGGTCACTTCTGAAAACGGTCTTGTATCGGCATAGAAATTAGCAGCAAGCGCTTCCGGGTTAGACTGGTATGCTCCTGCAGAAGCAGATGCCGGTGCCGTTAAAAACTGTTTATAAGGCCTGCGGTAGTTGTCATATTGAACCGCACTTGTGATCACATCTTTATTCAAAGGGCTATTCCCTTTTGCCACCGTTTGCAGGGCCTGCCCCAAGCCTCCTATGTAATTATACTCTATTACGGCATTCCCTGAATTATTCAGCACATTGGTGTCTGTAGCAGCTACCCGCGGCGCATAGCTTATGATATGGTTTTTAGTTCCATTCGGCTGAAAATACCGGTATCGCCAATGGCCCGTGAGATTTCCTGAAATGTTGCGGGTAGAGCTCAGCCGGCCCAGCTTATCGTAATCAAAATACCCGGTATTTTTTTCGGGAGTAGTCAAAGAAGCCAGGCCGTATACCGGGTGAAACGTCTGTAAAGTAAGGGCTGCCGGGCTCAGTGCCGGCTGTGTTGCCAGGTTATTCAGGTGGCTTCTGAGGGTAGCTTCATTGGTAAGATTAAAAATGGAGGTAAAGCTTTGTCCGATTCCGCTTAAAGCGGTGTTTAAATCGCTCCGGGTAGCATTATTTGCCTGTGCCACTACAAACTGCCCTTTATACCCCCACAGCAGGGCCAGGGTACTGGTACCGTGCCAGGTAATTTCTTCCGGGTTTCCATACGTATTATAATGCGTATAATCAAGTATTTCGCGGTACCCTGCCGGAGCCGTAGAATTAGAGGCCGCGGAGTAAGCACCGGGACCGGGTGAGGCCATCCGGAACAGCTTATACGGCACGATCAGGCTGGATTTCCGGTTGTTTCCCGTGGCCGTTTTAAACGTGCTGATGGTAGCATCATACAGCTGATCTGCCTGACCCTGCCTGACCAGGTATTGAAGACTTTCAATACGCGTATTTACCCGGTTGCTGTCAATCATAGCCTGGTATACCGGGTGAATAGTACCTGTATAATCATTAGGGTATTTATTAACTACTTTGCGGTAGCTCCCGTCACTGAGAGAGGTTTTGGTTTGGGTAACCTGCTGGTGTACCGGGTTATCATAGAGGTACTCTGTGGAGGTGGCAGCCATGAACTCACCCGTATGCGTAAAGGTGGAGTCCGTTCTTTTCTGAAGGCGCGGCCATACCGAGCTGATAGTATATTTCTTTAATGCATATATGGGATAATCTACATTGTTCACTTTCTCCCACCATAAAAGTTCGTTATGGTAAGCATACGTTTTATATGCAGTAGGTGATGTCTCTAAATCATATTGAAGAGCATATTGGTTTTTTTCAACAAGAGATTTGATACCCGGAAGGTTGTTGAAATGAATGGTTTTCAAAGGAAGCCCTCTCAGGAAGCTGAAATCATCTGCAGGTCCAAAAAATTGCGGCTGCCCTTGACTTATAGTGAATCCGGTCTGGACTGTAAATCCATAATTATCTACCCCTCCTGGTGTTTCACCCCCAAATGCCGAAAAATAATATCTTTTGTAAACTGCACTATTTTTTAACTCTGTAATATTATTATAAATGACAGGAGCCCGAGACATCAGGTTGAGAGGCTCTGAAGAATAATATTTTCCCGCAAACCCATTAATCGATAATTCGAAAAAAGAAGGAGAAAGATTTAAAATACTTCCACTGGAATTTGTAGGGCTCTGAAAATTGTTAATAGTATAGGATATTATTTCTTCCGGAGAATCTATAGGGTTATTGATTATCTGGCTCACCCGTATTCCTCCTGCAGTTAAAGGAGTCCCGCCATATCCATGGGGAACCATCTTTTTCACCTTAACCGTAAAATCTATCCGGGAAGTCTGGCTCTTAACTATGTTCCTGCATTGTTCTGTGGGAAATTCATAATCATTTGCGTCATGCCACCCTGCCGACAGCCATACAACCTTGTGCTCTTCCATACATTGATGAGGTTTCGGATCTGGTACAGGGGTGTAAGCAACATCTATGACAGCCTCTGTAGATTGAGCCAGGTAAAAGCTGGTATTTTCCAGCAAACGCCAGCTTGAATTCTCATACGACCACTGGAACAAATAGGTCTGGGTTTGTTCAACATTTTCCACATAGGCATTCCCATTTAAATAGCTGTAAGTATTGGCGGCATAGCTGATCGTTGAAGTACCGCCCGTAGGATACGTTATTTTATTCAACGCAAATGTTCTGGCATAGGTAAAATCAGGATTCCTGTTGGCATCAATTTCAGCAATCATAGAGGTGGAGTTAGGCTTACCATTATAATACCCCCATTTGTCAATGGAACGGATGCTCTTAGGATACAAAGAGAGTTCATCATAGTAATCAAACAAATACGGTTTTGCCGACTGGGTTGCGCTTTTTTCAGTAATACTCTTTAGCAGATGGCGGTGTGTTTCATTACTGTATGTAAATTCAAATCTTTTTTGCTCTGATGTTTTATCGCTCAGAATGATCCTGTCCAGGCTCCTGAAATAACGGGTCCCCGATCCGGAAGGAGGCGGGCCCTGTTTGCTTGTATATTCAAAATTTACATTCCACAGGCTTCCTTCAATACTGCTGAGGTGCACTTCAAACGTTTTGTTTTGAACTATCCGCATAGCATTGGGGATTTCAGGTGTTTTAAGAATTCTTTTTTCCGATATGCTTTCGGAAATATTGGTCTCATCCCCACCCCGCCGGATATAATTGAAAGTGATAATCTCCCCGTTGATGCCGATAACCTTACTCAGGTACCATGAGGTGATCTGGTTGGAACTGGGATGATCTGTACCCGCTCCACCGGTTCCGGTTACCCTGCTTAGCTCTATATCCTGGAAAACATAGGTTACGCCATCGTCTGTCTTAACAATAAACCTCGCCAATTGCTTGTGGGGGATACTGAAAGGGTACCCGGGCGGGTTGGTGCCGGAAGACTCATAGAATATCTTAAACGGCTTCTTTTCTTTCAGGTGAATCTGGCCGTCATTTCCGAAGAAAAAGGTTCCGGAATACCCCATAAAGTTAAACGTAAATAGATCAGGGCTGCCATCATAAATACCGTAAGACAAATCATTTATTAGCTGGTTGCTAGGCCCATTTGATGAATATAACTGTCCCACGTTCATAAAGCCACTGGGGTGTTCATCAGGCATCCCGTTAATATTCCGAGTAATTACTCCCCCGGCCAGCAGGTTCCACCCTATTCCCAATACGCCCCCCGGATCAGACGGGCGATACCCGGAATAATTGTAAGCCAGGGAAATATCTAAATTCAGCGATTGCTCTTTCAGGCTGAAAAGCGGAACAGAGGTAGAAGCGGCCCCTGAAGATAAACTAGCGTTAACATTTCCGTACACGCCTAAAGATGCTGCCTGCGGCGACGGGTTAATAAAATTGGGTTGATGGTTATATTGCTGTCCGTATATATTGATTAAACAAAACAGTAAGGTGAGTGTAGTAATGAAAGATCTCATTTTTTTTCTAAGGGAATGATTTTCGCAATAAGTACATTATTCTTCTCCGTGTGCATTTGAAGGTAGAGTACACCTTCTTCGTAAAAAACAGAATTGCAGTCGCGCGGGTTGATCAGCTTATTCGGAAACACCCGGTTCCATTTCTGCTTCTCCAGGTTAAAAATCCAGAAAAACGGCTCAATATCAGTGGTAAAGTTTTCCCCACCCCACAGCCAAAGCTCACCGTCACTCACCCAGCTATGTGCATCTAACCTTAACCCGGGCGACAGTTCTTTTTCATTGATTTCCATTTTCTCCCATTGCGCCTCTTTCAGATTATACTTCCACATATCTTTAAAGGGATTTATGTTATATCCTCCGTACAGATACAGGGTATTCTCATACATCCAGGTAACGGCCCTGCTCCCGGGTTCGGGCGTTTGCCTGGTACGTAAAAGTGTCCACCGGTTACTTTTTTTATCCAGCTGCCAGAAGTCATTCAGAAAGATAAATTCACCGGTTTCCGGGTGAATATACTCGCCACCGAACATCCACAGGAAAGAGGCGTTTTCCCAGGTAGCGGCGTTCAGCCGGAAGGGAGGATTCTCGCCGACGGAGGAGCTTTCTTTTTTGGCAGCGCTGGTGACATCCAGGGAAACCACTTTCCCGGTTTTATTCCTGCGGTCATCTTCCAGGAAATAAATAAATCCGTCTTGTGTCCAGGAAACCGTACCCGGGCTCACCTCGATATTTTCATACCGTTTCATGGTTTTTGACCGCACATCCAGCTTCCCCAGCTTATTGTCGCGGTCAGAAACAATAACCGAGTTATCCATAAACCGGGAATAAAAATGTTTTCCCGGGTTGTCGTTGGTAAATATCACGGGGGCTTTCTGCTCATAATCGGTTTCTATGATTATTCGCTGTGCCCGGGCCTGATATACACAGCCCAGCAACAGGCACCATTTTAAAATTGTTGTACGATACATAAATTCATATTCTATTATTCATAAATTGATTTGATAACTTCCAGGCGCCTCATTCAGGGCGGGGCCTTTAACATAACTGCAGGATTATGCATAATTATACTCTTTGCAGCTGGTCTGTCAGGCTTCTGATCCTGAAACAGCCTTTTTAATGGGAAACCCGGTTTCATTGTATTGCCCGCCTGTATAGCGGATGTCCGGAATAACATTCGTCCGGAGGAAAAAATAAGGCCGGAGCCTGAAAGAAGTTGTAATAGTTGCATTCCGCCTGTTTATGCTTCAAAGGGTATTGAGGGCGAAAATAAACAGGGAAAAATAAATTAAAAAGAGGAAAATCAGCACAACTATAAAATTGGGTGAAAACACCCTCCACCCTATCCGTATTTCTACGTAATCTTAGGGGTAGTAAAATCCCTTAAAGCAGGAATAACCCTATTTTCAGGGTTTAAAGCATGTATGGTCTCAGGATTGGCTGTCTCAGAATATCCCCCTGATCTTCTTATACAGATCCATCGCAAAGTCATCTGTCATCTGCGAAATATGGTCTGCTATCCGCTGCAGGTTGACGTAATTGTCCTCTGCCGGCACCACCGCTACCGGCAGCAGCCGCAGCACCTTTTTCGACCGCTCGGAAGCTGGTGCCAGCAAGGCATTGGCAAAATCTTCCAGCAGCCCGTAAATCACATGATGCCCCGCCAGCTCTTTCTCAATCACCGAATGATGATTGTAGATCCGTTTTACAGAAAAGTCGGTTACCCGCCGGAGTTGCTGCTGCAGGGGCTCATCCAGCAGGTCGATCAGTGAATGGTCCAGGTCGCCGTTCAGCAGAGCCGGCTCATGCGCAAGAAAGGCCTCTGTGCAAAGCCGGGTAAGGTGGTTGATAAGCAGCGCCCGCAGAAGGGAGAGCTTTTGTTCTTCATCGGCAATGCTCTTCAGCTTTTTTTCCAGGTAGTCTTCCTGGGCGCTGCCGTTCAGCAAGGGCTGCAACAGCTCCAGAACTTCCCGGAACCCCACTACCTTCAGCTTAAAGGCATCTTCGAGGTCAATTACCCGGTAGCAGATGTCATCGGCCGCCTCTACCAGGTACACAAAAGGGTGACGCACATAGCCTGTCTCTTTTTCCGGGATGCCCAGCCCGGCAGCAATCTCCCGGAAAAACGGGGCTTCGGAATGCATGAAGCCGGACTTCTTCGTGGCCAGCCGGGTCTTATCAAACCCCTGCAACGAATCAGCCGGGTATTTCACCACCGAAGCCAGCGTGGTATAGGTCAGCTTCAGGCCTGCCTTCACAAAGAGCGTGGTCAGGATCCGGAAGGCATTGGCGTTTCCTTCAAACCGGGTAAAGTCTCTTTGCTGCTGCGGGTTCAGCCCCAGGTCTCCGTTCCGGGCAAAAAAATCTTCAAAAAAAGCACGGATGGCCTCCTCGCCGAAGTGCCCGAACGGCGGGTTCCCGATATCGTGGGCGAGGCAGGCCGTCTGGATCACATCCGACAGCTCAAAACGGTAAAAATCGTCACTTGCCTTGCTGAATGTCCCTTTGTATTTTTCCGCAATTTTCTCACCGGCCAGCTTGCCCAGGCTTCGGCCCACCGAGGCCACCTCCAGGCTGTGTGTCAACCGGTTGTGCACAAAAAAAGCGCCGGGAAGCGGAAAAACCTGTGTCTTGTTCTGCAGCTTCCGGAAAGGGGATGAAAAGATCACCCGGTCGTAATCACGGATGTAATCGCCCCGGCCGCTCTCGGTTTGTACAGGCGAGCTGCTCGCCAGCCGTTTATTGGAGTATAATTGTTCCCAGTTCATCGGAATGCTTTCTTTAAAACAAAAAATAACCCGGCCAGCGAGGCCAGCACCAGTCCGCTGATGAGCCACTGGCTCAGCGAAGACCCCTCCGGGTTTTCTATCAGCTCCTGCAGGCCACGCGCCTGCGTACCTGCATATACGGCCAGAACGGTCCGCGGGATCATCCCCAGGAAACCGCCCAGCACAATATTCCGGAAGGCAGCCCCCGAAGCCGCAAAAATGAGATTAGTGACTGCAAACGGGAACAGCGGCGACAGCTTGGTAAAGAAGATGATCTTCAGCTCTTCCTGCCTGATCCGGCTCAGCACAGCCGAACGTTTGGGGTTATCCCGCAACCAGCTTTCTATCCGCGAAAGATTCAGCCGGCGGCTTAACCCGTAAATCAGCACAATGGCCAGCACATTGATCATGATCAGTAACGGAAGCGCCGCCCAGCCCAGGAAATAGCCCATCACAATAGCCAGGAAGGTAGGCGGAATCACCGCTATCCCGCACAACACCGCCAGCACAAAAGAAAAAAGAATCCATTGCCCCACGCCCAGCTCACCCAGGCTGGCCTGGTGCGCATAAAGCAGGTAGGTCAGGAAAGAGGAGCTCAGCAAGGGCAGCAGGGTAAAAACCAAAAAGCTGCCGGCACCTGCATATCGGGTTACCTTCCCCACTCAGGAATGCTGCGCTTTATATTCGTCATAGACCATGGCTATTCCTTCTTTCAGGTCAATCTTATGCTTCCAGCCCAGGCCGTGCAGCTTGCTCACGTCCATCAGCTTGCGGGGCGTACCGTCAGGCTTATCCGTATTCCATACGATCTCGCCTTCGTAGCCGGTTTCGGCCTTAATGGTCTCGGCCAGCTCTTTAATGGTGATATCCACCCCTGTTCCGATATTCACCAGGGTACTGTCGTTATAGGTTTCCATCAGGTATACACAGGCGTCGGCCAGGTCATCGGCATGCAGGAACTCCCGCATGGGTGAGCCCGTACCCCACAGCTCTACTGCAGGCTTGCCATCACGCCTGGCCTCGTGAAACTTCCGGATCATGGCCGGCAGCACATGCGAATTATTCAGGTCGTAGTTATCGTTCGGACCGTACAGGTTGGTCGGCATGACCGAAATAAAATTGCTGCCGTACTGGTCGCGGTAGGCTTCGCACATCTTAATCCCGGCAATCTTGGCAATGGCATACGGCTCATTGGTAGGTTCCAGCAGGCCGGTCAGCAGGTAGTCCTCCTTCAGCGGCTGAGGTGCCAGCTTGGGGTAAATGCACGATGACCCCAGGAACATCAGCTTCTTCACCCCGGCCAGGTGGGAACCGTGGATCACGCTGTTCTGGATCTGGAGGTTTTCGAAAAGGAACTGTCCTTTATACGTATTGTTGGCAACGATCCCGCCTACCTTGGCAGCCGCCAGGAACACATAATCGGGCTTTTCTTCCTGCAAAAACCGCACTACCTTATCAAAATCTTTCAGGTCAAGCTCTGCCGAGCTCCTGAAAATAATGTTGTTGTATCCCAACGCCCGGAGTCTTCTCACTATGGCCGAACCTACCATACCCCGGTGGCCCGCTACGTATATTTTACCCGATTTTTCCAATTTCCTTTTAATTTATACCGTTTTAAATATAAACCACAAATTTACGACATAAGTCACTCAAATTAAAACCGGGTATTATTTTTGAGGTATCTTTGAACAGGAATGAGAATAACAGCAATCATAGCGATCCTCTTTTTCAGCCTGCAGGCAGCGGCGCAGGATGTGGTTCCTAAAGCCAAAACCAAAGAGCAACGGAAAGCCGAAAGAAAAAAAATGACACTGGAGCAAAAGATAGAAAATACGCTTCCGGTAGATGTTTCTTTGCCCTCCGCCAGCCTTAACGCCCCCGGAAGCCAGAAGATCAGCTCCCTGGAAGATGCCCGGAAATACGTCAATGAGACCGTTCCCGATTACGGGAAAAGCGTAAAAGAACGGACAAAGAAAGCGGCTAAAAGCTTAAAAAAACAGGAAGCAAAG
The DNA here is from genome assembly GCF_040829825.2 of Leadbetterella sp. DM7. Classification (NCBI taxonomy): domain Bacteria; kingdom Pseudomonadati; phylum Bacteroidota; class Cytophagia; order Cytophagales; family Leadbetterellaceae; genus Leadbetterella; species Leadbetterella sp. DM7. Next base: position 23,743 of record NZ_JBFOLH020000013.1, read on the forward strand.
CTCTTTGACGGCAAAAGCTACAAAGGGCTGGCCGTAGAAAAACGGATCCTGAAAAGACGTTCATCTCTCCTCTACCAGGAATTTTACGTTTTGAAAGAACACAAGGAGCCTTTGCCCTACCGCCGGGTGTTTACCTGGTTCGACGAGAAAAACAAGCGGATCTCCGAAGTCCTCTCACGAGACCCCAAAACCAACAGCCTCCTGCACGGCCCTTACCGGGAATACAGGGGCGATAACCTGGTCAGGGAAGGATATTATTACATGGGCGTAAAAGACGGGCGCTGGCTGCAATACGATAAAGATTTTACCCTCATCGACAAAGAAAACTACAACAAAGGCTTTTACGAAGAATCCCGGATCTCTTATTACGGGGCCGACAGCTCCCGCATCAGGGAGGTGGTTCCCCTCAGGTTCGGAAAAATAAGCGGCAATTATTACCGCTTCTTCGAAAACGGCGCACTGGCAGAAGAAGGCCGCTACGATGACGACAAAAAAATAGGGAAATGGGTAGAGTACTATGAGGGCAACAACCGCCGGAAAAAAGAAATCCAGTATCCCGTAAACTACTTTGATGAAACCGAGCCCTTCACGCTCATTGAATATGACGAAAAAGGGAAAATCACTTTTGAAAACAGGAAACCAGGCCGATAAAATAATCGTTAAACCCAATGGGGATGAGTTATTCGAAGCTGCCGGCGAGTTGCCTCCTGCCAGCTGTTCATCACCCGTAACATTTTTACATAATGAAAATAAAACTGCTTCTTTTTCTTTTCCTTCCTTTTCTGAGCATGGCCCAGGAAACCCTGTGGCGCCTTGAAATCCCCAGCGAGGGCGGCGCTATCCCGGTGCACCTGCTGCTGACGAACGACGGCAAAGCCTTTGCCATCAATGCCGGCGAAAAACTGGAATTTGACCGGGTATTTACCGTAGAAGACAAGCTTCACCTGAGAATGGAGCTCTACGACCTGGAGCTGATCCTGGCCATAAAAGACGGGAAGCTGAACGGGATTCTCAACAAGCGCGGAGCCGATATGCTTTACCGCCAGGTAGCTTTTACAGGCACCGCCAATGATCCTGCGCGGTTTAAGAACAGAGCTGCGGGTGCGGCACGCACCCTGGCTCCCAAATACCAGATTGCATTCAAAAACGAATCTTCAGGAAAAGAATCGCCTGCTATAGGTGTTTTCGAAGTTAATAACGGCCAGGTAAACGGCTCTTTCCTGACCAATACCGGCGACTACCGCTATTTGCAGGGAAATATATCGGGCGACAGCCTCTATCTTTCGGCGCTCGGCTCTACGGCCGTCATGTACAAAGCCCGGATCAAAGGCGACAGCCTGACCGGCGGCATCTCCTACACGCCCTTCGGAAAAGGTTCGGCATTTTCAGGCGTGAAAAATGACAGCTATGCACTGGCGGATGCCTCTAAGCTGACTTTCCTGAAAGAAGGAAACGACCGTTTCAACTTCAGCTTTAAGGATATCAACGGCACTGACGTTTCGCTCTCCGATCCCCGGTTCCGGGGAAAAGTAACCGTGGTCCAGATACTGGGTACCTGGTGCCCCAACTGCCTGGATGAAACCCGGTTTCTGACAGAATACAAAAAGGAAAACCCCGGTATCGAAATTATCGGGCTGGCTTTTGAAAGAAGCGCCGAACCTTCATTTGCCTACCCCAAAATTGCCCGTTTCATTGAACGGTTCGGGGTAGATTACCCGGTGCTTCTGGCAGGAACCACCCAGGATGCGGGTGAAAAATTACCCCAGCTGAATCACGTGATGGCCTTCCCCACCTCTATCATTGTAGACAGGAAAGGGCAGGTGCGTAAGATCCATACCGGCTTTACCGGGCCGGGCACAGGTTCTTATTACGATGAATACAGGAAAGAATTTGCCGCATTTATACAGCAGCTGCAGGCAGAATGACGGAGCTTATTTTTAACCACATAGACCCATAGCTTCTTGCCAGGTACAAGCATAAGAGAATTCACTTCTCTATAATGATTATGTTTCTATGTGGTTAAATAATAAACTTAAAACCTCTCCAGAGCGCTAAAGAAAAACGCGCTCTCCAGGGCTGCGTTTTCATCAGAATCTGATCCGTGTACGGCATTCTCTGCTTTTGATTTCGCATAAATGCTTCTTACCGTTCCTGCTTCCGCCTCTGCCGGATCGGTCGCACCGATCAGCTTCCGGAAATCGGCCACTGCATTTTCTTTTTCCAGGATGAAAGCTATGATCGGGCCTTCAGACATCATTTCGCAAAGCTCTCCGTAAAAAGGACGTTCGGAGTGAACTTCATAAAATTTGCCGGCCTGAGCACCGGTCAGGTGCAGCTTCTTAAGTGCTACGATTCTGAATCCGCCCTCTTCAATAAGTTTCAGTATTCCTCCTACGTGATTATCCGCCACTGCGTGCGGCTTGATCATGGAAAATGTTCTGTTACCTGCCATTACTATTGTTTGTTGTTAAAAAATGTCCGCAAAATTAGTACTAAAATTCATACGCGGGCCTTTTATTTTTAAAACGTTACAGCCGCGTCATCAGTTTTCGGATTGCGCCGTCCTTCCAGTCAGCAAAATCTCCGGCCAGGATATGCCGGCGCGCCTCTCCCACCAGCCAGAGGTAAAACCGCAGGTTATGGATACTCGCTATCTGTGCTGCCAGCAGCTCCTGGCATTTCACCAGGTGCTTCAGGTAAGCTTTGGAATAAAATGTGCTCACATATCCGCCCAGCCCGGCATCAATAGGGCTGAAGTCATCTTCCCACTTCTTATTCCGGATATTGATAATGCCCTCTGTGGTAAACAGCATGCCGTTACGGGCATTCCGGGTAGGCATAACACAGTCAAACATATCTATCCCCAGCGCTATGCCCTCCAGGATATTTTCCGGGGTGCCCACACCCATCAGGTAGCGGGGCTTGCTTTCGGGCAGAATGGCATTTACCACCTCTATCATCCGGTACATCTCTTCTGCCGGCTCTCCTACCGACAGCCCGCCGATGGCGTTGCCGTCCTGCTCCTGGGCGGCAATATATTCAGCCGACTGTTCCCGCAGGTCCCTGTAGGTGCTTCCCTGCACAATCGGGAACAGGCTCTGGCGATGCCCGTACCTGGGCTCAGTGGTGCGTATGCGTTCCACACAGCGGCTTAACCAGCGATGCGTCAGGTGCATCGACTTCTCTGCGTACCGGTAGTCAGACGGGTAAGGCGGGCATTCGTCAAACGCCATAATGATATCTCCGCCAATAACCCGCTGAATATCCATCACATACTCCGGCGTGAAAAGATGCCGGGAGCCGTCGATATGCGAATTAAAAAATACACCTTCCTCCGTAATTTTCCGGATCTCCTTCAGGCTGAACACCTGGTACCCGCCTGAATCGGTCAGTATGGGCCGGTTCCAGCCATTGAACTTGTGCAGCCCCCCGGCCTTTTCCAGGATCTCCAGCCCCGGCCGGAGGTAAAGGTGATAGGTATTGCCCAGGATGATCTGTGCGGCAATGTCGTCTGTAAGCTCCCGCTGATGAACGCCCTTCACGGTTCCTGCCGTGCCTACCGGCATAAAAATAGGGGTGAGAATTTCGCCGTGATCGGTCACCAGCCTGCCCGCACGGGCTTTTGATCCCGGGTCTTTGGAATGAATTTCAAAAATCATGGAGCAAAGTTCATGCTTACTTTCAGCATTTTCAACAGAAAAACTCAAAATCTCCCTCTCTCCTGCACAAAAGGGCCTGTAATCCATTCATTTTTAATTCTCTTCATAGTAGGAAATCTTCAAAGTGGTGCTATTTTTGCGATAGCGTTCACTATAACCGTAGAAAACCTTTGGAAACCATTCTCCCAATCTTATTTTTTGGGGCTATCGCTATACAGTTATTCTATATCCTGTTTATCTTCACCAAGCTCTCGGGCCATCATGACCTGGAACCCGGAGATCATCAGCCGCCTGTAACCCTGATTCTCGCTGCCTCCAATGAGCTGGAGAACCTGCGTGAGCTGCTGCCGCTGCTGGATAAGCAGGATTATCCCGAATTTGAGATTCTTGTGGCCGATGACCGCTCACACGACGGCACCTACGATTACCTCATTAACAACGAAGACAACATCCGTCATCTCAGGTACCTGCGCGTACAGGACCTGCCTGATCACTATACGGCCAAAAAATATGCCGTTACCCTGGCCGTCAAAAAAGCCCGGCACGAGTGGCTCCTGTTTACCGATGCCGACTGCCGCCCGGAATCTGACCAGTGGATCAGCAGCATGATGGCCCAGGCTGCAGAAGGAAAAGAAATCGTACTGGGCTTCTCAAAATACCGGTATTTCCCGGGAAGACTCAATGCCCTCATCCGTTACGAAACCTTCCAGACCGCCCTCCAGTACCTCTCTTTCGCCCTTGCCGGTATGCCGTTTATGGGCGTGGGCCGGAACCTCATGTACAAAAAAGACCTGTTCTGGAAAAACGGCGGGTTCTCAGGCCATAACATGCTCCTGAGCGGCGACGACGACCTGTTTGTTAACAAAGCCTCTTCCAAAACCAATGCAAGCATCTGTATTCAAGAAGCCGGGCAAACCACATCTACGCCCAAAACTACCTGGCAGGAATGGTACGTACAAAAGAAAAGGCATCTTTCGGTAGGTAAAAAATACAAAACCCGCGACCGCATTAACCTGGGTCTGCTCTGGATCAGCGGCATCCTGTGCTGGCTGCTCCTCATCCCGGCGCTTTTTATCTTCCCGTTCTGGTTTGAAGCGCCCGAATGGTCCCGGGTTCCCGTAGAAGTGCTGGCAGAATACGGTTTGGCCCACTGGTACCCTTTCAACGACTGGATGCGGCTGGTGACCGGCGTTTTCCTGGCTTACCTGCTGATCAAATGGGTCGTATTGGCCAGAGTCAATAAAAAGCTGGGTGGCACGCTTAACGCCTGGAAAATCCCCTGGTACGACCTGCTTTACAACCTGTACCTGGTGGTATTCGGTATCGTCACCCTCTTTTCCAACCCGCAGAAGATCAAATGGAAATAGGGCTTACCGGGGCACGGTGAAATACATCAGCACAGAAATCAGCGTAAAGACAATATTGGGGAGCCACACCGCCAGTATGGGGTTCATACTTCCGGCTTCAGCAATACCCTTTGAGAGAATATAAAAAATAATATAGAGGAAAGCCAGTACAAACCCGATGGCAATCTGCAGGCCCACTCCGCCACGGGCTTTGCGGGCAGAAACAATAAGCCCCATGATCGACAGGATCACCACGGCAAACGGGGTGGCAAAGCGCTGGTAATACTCAATCTTATAGATCTCCACCCCTTCTGCACCCCGGCTGTTGATCAAGGCGATATAGTCCTGCAGCTGCGGGATGGTCAAGGTTTCCTGGCGGTTCTTGGCATTGGTAAAATCACTGGGAAACATGTTGATGCTGGTATCCAGCGGAACGGCCTGCGAGTAGGTCATCTGGTCTTTCATGATGCCCAGCTTCCTGATCTGGTAATCGTACAGCTTCCATTTCTTCAGGGAGTCATCGTAGGTGGCCCGGCGGGCTGACAGCTTTTCTACCAGGCGGTTATTCTCTACCTTCTCGAGGGTAAAATCATACGCGGTATTGCTTCCGTTATCGTAGCTCGACAGGTACGCGTATACATTCTTCTGAACGGCCATATGGATATCCCGCCCCGAAAAAAAGAAATCGCCTTCAATGTATTTGTTCTGGAACTCGATCCGCGGGAGGTTCGCCCGGGGCAACACCCAGCCCACCATCACAAACGAATAAACCGCCACTATCCCCGAACCGATAAAATACGGCAGCATCAGGCGGCGGAAACTGGTACCCGAACCCAGGATGGCAATGATCTCCGTATGCGAGGCCATCTTGGCCGTAAAAAAAACAGTGGAGATAAAGATCATCAGCGGGCTGATGTAATTGGCCCAGTAAGGCGCCAGGTTCATGTAGTAGTCGAAGAAAATAGCCTTATTGGAAGGTTTGGTTTCCAGGAAGTCATCATTCTTCTCCACAAAATCAATGACCAGGATCACCAATACAATGATAAACACCGCGAAGACATAGGTGGTCAGAAAGCGCTTAATAAGATACCTGTCTATCTTGGTCATCAGGAGGAGTGTATTAAATCGGCCCCAAAATTAGGAAGTATTGCCCAAAAACAAAATCAGAACAGCTTTACGATCCACTCAATGACCCGGTTTTTCCCGGCCGTATAGGGCGGCATCAGCTTTTCAAGCACGCTGGGCAGGTGCTGCCGGTAAACACTTCTCTCGTTAGAGAACGCCTTAAAGCCCCATTCTCCGTGCGCCTTACCAATGCCCGAGTTATTATCTCCCCCGAACGGCAGATAGGGCTGGAGAAAATGCATATCGTTGTTATTGATGCAGGTGCCGCCTGCACGGGTATGAGACAAAAAGTATTCAATACGACTGTTTTTCCGGCTGTAAATGTACAACGCCAGCGGCTTCTCGCCTGAACGGATATGCCTCACCACCTCTTCCGGGTCGTCATAGGTCAGAACCGGCAGCAGCGGGCCGAAAATTTCTTCCTGCAGAATCTTTGAACCGGCAGCAACTTCCGTAATCACCGTAGGACTGATGCGCCCGGCTTCTTTCTCCCCGCCGAAAACCACTTTGGCCCCCTTTTCTACGGCATCTTCAAGATAAGCATGTACCCTGCCGGCATGTTTTTCATTCACCATGCTGCAATACGAGTCACTGCCCAGGGGAGCCTGGCCGTAGAAATCTGCCAGTACGCGTTCCAGCTCTTCCAGGAAAGACCCGGCTTTTGACCGGTGTACAAAAACATAATCCGGGGCTATACAGATCTGGCCGCTGTTCATAAACTTGCCCCAGGCCAGTCGCCGGGCAGCAGCCTGTATGTCAGCGGTTTCGTCAATGATCACGGGCGACTTCCCGCCCAGTTCCAGGGTAACCGAAGCCAGGTGCTCAGCGGCGGCCTTCATGACCACCTTTCCTACCTGCGGCGAACCCGTAAAAAAAATATGGTTAAACGGCAGCGACAGGAGTTCCGTAGAAGTCTCCACACCGCCTTCTATCACTTCCACTTCATCAGGGCTGAAAACATGCGCGACTATTTTCCTGAGCACGGCAGAGCTATGGGGAGTGTATTCAGACGGCTTAATAACAGCCGTATTCCCGGCGGCCACTGCAGAAACCAGGGGCCCCAGGCTCAGGTTCACAGGAAAATTCCAGGGCGATATGATCAGGCAGGTGCCCTTAGGCTCATACCTGACATAAGAAGAAGACCCGAAAAACGACAGGGGAGTTTTTACATAGCGGTCGCTCATCCATTTCTCCAGGTAGCTCACCGTATGGTTGATCTCGGAAGTAACTGCAAAAATCTCGGTCAGGTCAGTCTCTGCCTGGGGTTTTCTGAAATCGGCAAAGAGCGCATCCCGGATCTCCTGCCTGAACGTTTCTTCCACGGCTTTCTTCAGCGCCAGCAGTTTTGTCTTCCTTTCGACGCATGAGCTTTCGGCCACTTTATACTGATGGGCTTTCTGAGCTTCAAAAATGCGGTTAATGGAACCGGTGGTATCCGCTACCATAATTTTTTTATTTAAAGATAAGGCCAATTGCATCGCCGTACCAAATAAATACGGCAGTTTTCAATACGGCTTCCAGCTTAAATTTTCCTTAAAATTGATATTCAAACAAAATATCCGGGGCCGTAAACCATTTATAAAGTAAACCATATTATACAATAACATGAAAAAGATAGTAATGATTCTGGCCCTGGCCGCCTTTGCAGCCTCCTGTACTTCGAAAGAAAAGCACGAAGCGGCAGACGACCTGCAAGCCGCGCAGGATGAGCTCAGGGATAACGCCCGGGAAGCACAGGAAAATCTCGGAGAAATCAAAGACAACGTACAGGAGGAGCTGGAAAAGAAAAAACAGCAACTGGAAGAAGAGCTCAAAGAGGTAAATGAAAAGATCAAAACCGGCACCAAAGAAGAAAAAGAAAAATGGCAGGCCAGGAAAGACGAGCTCGACAAAGAGCTGAAAGACCTGAATGAAAAGATCAAATCAGGGATGAAAGACTTCAGGGACGATATGAAAGATTTGAAAAAAGACGTTAAAGAAGACGTCAAAAAGCTTAAGGATGACCTGAAAAACAACTGATCACAGGCGGGCGTTTCGCGTCTTAACAAATCCTTTACTTTTAACTTTCCGCTTTAATTTGTTATTTTGAATCCACAATGTCATCGTATGGATTCAAGACGCGAATTTATCAAAAAGGCCGGACTGATTGCCGGTGGAGTGCTTTTACCGGAATCAGTCATCAGGGCCAGCTCTATCAGCCCTGCTGAAGGTTCAACCGTTTGGGATGCCGACCACGTGGTCATTCTCATGCAGGAGAACCGCTCCTTTGATCATAGCTTCGGTGCACTCCGGGGCGTAAGGGGCTTTAACGACCCCCGGGCGGTAACCTTGCCCGACAATCGCAAGGTGTGGCTGCAAACCAACGTCAAAAACGAGACCTTCGTACCTTTCCGCCTGAACATCAAAGATACCAAAGCCACCTGGATGCGTGACCTGCCCCACTCCTGGGAAAACCAGGTAAGGGCCCGTAACGACGGCAAATACGACCAGTGGCTTTCTGAAAAACAGTCAGGAAACAAAGATTACAAAGATATACCGCTTACCCTGGGCCACTTTAACCGCGAGGACATCCCTTTCTATTATGCCTTTGCTGATGCCTTTACCGTTTGTGATCAGAATTTTTCTTCTTCGTTAACCGGCACCACCCCTAACCGGCTTTACCTCTGGAGCGGTACCATTCGCCGGGAAAAAGATTTCAGCCACAAGGCCAATGTCAAAAACGAAGACATTGACTATGGCCGGCCTGCACGCTGGAAGTCGTTCCCCGAGCGCCTGGAAGAGCACGGGATAGACTGGCGCATTTACCAGAACGAAATCAGCCTGCCGGTAGGATTCGAGGGCGAAGAAGAGAGCTGGCTGAGCAACTTTACCGATAACCCCATCGAGTGGTTTGAAAAATACCAGGTCAGGTTTCACCCGGAATACCTCAGGTATCTTCAGGAAAGAATAGTTACCCTGCCCGGTGAAATAGAAGCGCTGAAGAAAAAAGAAAATCCCGATAAAAAAGATCAGGACAGGCTGGCGGCACTCGGGCAGCAGTATAAAACTGCGCTTGAAGACCTGCAGAAATATACCCCGGAAAACTTTGACAAGCTGCCGGAGTTTCAAAAAAATATTCATCGCAAGGCATTTACCACCAACCGGGCTCATGCTGACTACCACAGCCTGTCGGAAGCAGAGACCGATAGCGGCGAAAAAATGGCCGTACCCAGAGGTGATGTCCTGTATGAATTCAGGAAAGACGTTGAATCGGGGAAACTTCCGCCTGTTTCATGGCTTGTTGCCCCTCAGAACTTTTCCGATCACCCCAGTGCTCCCTGGTACGGCGCCTGGTATGTGTCTGAAGTGCTTGACATCCTGACCCAAAACCCGGAAGTCTGGAAGAAGACTGTCTTTATTCTCTGCTATGATGAAAACGACGGCTACTATGACCATGTGCCTCCCTTTGTGGCACCGCACCCAGAAAAACCGGAAACCGGGAAAGCCTCCGCAGGAATTGACCTGTGGGCCGAGCAGGTAAACCTGGAACACGAAAAGCAAAGGCCTTATGACCGGGTAGTTGACGGGCCGATCGGGCTGGGATTCCGGGTGCCGCTGGTCATTGCCTCTCCCTGGAGCCGGGGCGGAAAGGTTTGCTCGGAAGTATTCGATCATACCTCGATATTGATGTTCCTGGAGAAATTTATCGCGAAACGCTACAAGAAAGACATTACAGAAGAAAACATTACCGAATGGCGGAGAACGGTATGTGGCGACCTGAGCTCGGTATTTACGCCTTTCCAGTCGGGCAAATTCGATGAATTTGTACAGAAAACCGAATTCATGAAGTCGATCCGCAGTGCCAGGGACAAAGAGCTGCCCAATAACTTCAAAGCCCTGACCCCGGACGAAATAGAGCAGATCAATACTTCACCGGAAACATCGCCCTGGATGCCGCAGCAGGAGAAAGGCATCAAAAAGGCCCTGCCGATCCCGTATGAGCTCTTTGCAGACATCCGTGTGACAGAAAACGGCAAACCCGAGCTGAATCTGGCAGTGGGAAATACATTCAAAACGGGCGGGGCTCCGTTCTTTGCTAATCTCCGGACAGAAAAAGGCGAATTCCAGTCGCGGCACTATACCCTGAAAAAAGGAGACCGGCTCAGCGACGCCATAGAGCGCTTAGAAGGGCTCCTGGATGTACGGGTACATGGCCCTAACGGCTTCTACCGCAGCTTCAGAGCCCGTGAAACCCCGGTAGAGGTGACCGTCTCTTACCCGAAAAACCGGCAGGGGCGTCCATTGGGAGACATCGAATTTAACTTCCGGAACACTTCGGGGAAAGACCTGGAGCTGCTCCTTACCGACCCCTCTTACCATAACGGCATTACCCGGGTAAAGCTGAAGAAAGAGGCAGAAAAGACCATTTCCGCTGACCTGAAAAAAAGCCACAACTGGTATGATTTCAAGCTGACGGTAAACGGTTATCCTGATTTTGAATGGCACTATGCCGGGCACGTGGAAACGGGAAAAGAGAGCTTTACAGATCCCAAAATGGGAAAAGTTCTATAGCTTTCTTTTAACACTCTCCATATCTGTTATTTTTTATACCAAACTAACACAAAAGCTTTCAATAAGATGGCTCCTGTTTTTGGATTAGTTGGTACTTCATCAGAAACTTTTCTATTTTTGCAGAAATTAATTTACTATTCCAAAAACGGGAAAAAGATATAACTCTGTAAGAGTTTGACTTAAAACAAACTCCTGAACGCAGGATCAAAACTATGAAACTACAGTATTTCGGACATTCGTGCTTTATGATCCATTTCGCAGGAAAGAAGATCCTCCTGGATCCCTTTATCAGCGGAAACCCCATAGCACAGCATATTAAAACAGAAGACATTCACCCGGATTATATCTTCCTGTCGCACGGCCACGCTGACCACCTGAAAGACCTGGAGCAGATCGCTAAGCAATCCGGCGCCCCGGTCATCACCAGCTTTGACATCATGACCCGGTTTGTTGAGCCCCTGGGAATCGCGGGCCACGGCATGAATACGGGCGGTAAGCTCAGCCTCGACGGATTCACCTTCAAGCTGGTAACCGCCATCCACTCAAGCATGCTGCCTGACAACAGCTACGGCGGCAATCCCATGGGCTTTGTTTTCTGGAATGAAGACTCCTGCTTTTACTATTCGGGAGACACCGCGCTAACCCTCGACATGAAGCTGATTCCGATGATCTGCCCCAAGCTGGATTTTGCCATCCTTTCCATAGGCGACTACTTCACTATGGGTTACGAAGACGCCATCCTGGCTTCTGATTTCATTGAATGCAATACCATTGTGGGTTGCCATTACGACTCCTTCCCTCCCATCAATATTGACCACGAAAAGGCAAAGAAGGCTTTTGCTGATGCCGGAAAGTCGCTGTACCTGGCAGAAGTGGGAGAGATTTTTGAGGTGTAAGCCCGCGCAATACCGTTCTGCTCAAGAAGGGATCTCCCTGTCCCATTCATCTCCCGATATGTCCGTTTGAGCCAAAATCATCCTCCCCGCTTAAACTAAAAAAAGATTCCACAGGTTTATTACTAAAAACAAAGTTTACATTAGAGCCGGGCGAAATCGTGCCTGCTTTTCAAAACGGCAGGGGTAAACCTTTTGGCAGATTTCATAACAGGTAGCCTCAAAATAATTAACAAATGAACCGAACAGTTCTTACTATACTGGTAATTACCTTTTTTATTGCGGTAGATTACTTTTTCTTCAAAGCACTAAAAGACAGCATCCGTAATTTTCAAGCCAGCACGCAGCGCTGGATCACCCTGGGTTACTGGGCCATCCCGGTTATTTTTATCCTGGGGTTTATTTACCTGTTCTTCCTGGCGCCTGAAACCACCTCTCCGAAGGTTAAGCGTTATTTCGGGGTTGCGGTTTTCATGATCTACTCGTCCAAGATGATCGGGGCAATTGTTTACCTCCTGGGTAACGGACTGAATATCCTGAAAAATACCGGCCGGAAGATCATCCGTCCCTCCTCAACAGAATCCATTCTCACCCGCTCTGAGTTTATCGCTAAATCGGCCATGGCTTTGGGTGTCACGCAGTTCGGAATACTGACCTACGGTATTCTTTCCGGGGCATACGATTACCGGGTACGACGGGTAAGCCTGCCCCTGAAAGGCCTTCCGAAACAGTTTCACGGCATGACCCTCGCCCAGCTTTCCGATATCCATTCGGGCAGCTTCTACAATAAAAAAGCGGTAAACGGCGGGATAGACATGCTCCTGGCTGAAAAACCCGACGTGGTGTTTTTCACCGGTGACCTTGTCAACGACCGGGCCACCGAGCTACAGGAGTATTTCGACACCTTTAAACGGGTTCAGGCACCCCTGGGCGTGTTTTCCACTTTAGGAAACCACGATTACGGTGACTACGCCAGCTGGGCTTCTCCCCGGGCCAAGCAGCAGAACCTGCTTAACCTCATGGAAGGCCACCGCTTAATGGGCTGGGATCTGCTCATGGACGAAAACCGGTCCATTACACTGGGCGGAGAAAAGCTGGGTATTATCGGTATTCAGAACTGGGGGGCCGGCTTTACGCAGAAAGGCGATTTAAAGAAAGCCCTGCAGGGATCAGAAGAGTTTACCAATAAGCTTCTGCTATCGCACGACCCCAGCCACTGGCGGGCCCAGGTATTAGGCCAGACCGACATTGACGCTGCCTTTGCAGGACATACCCACGGCATGCAGTTCGGTATAGAAATACCCGGCTTCAGGTGGAGCCCGGCGCAATACCGGTACAAAGAATGGGCCGGCATGTACGAAGAAAACGGGCAGATGCTCTATGTTAACCGCGGCTTCGGCTTCCTCGGATATCCCGGCCGGGTAGGCATCCTGCCGGAAATCACGATCTTCACTCTACAAGCTGTATAAACGAATCGATATCAAAGGCCGGGTTTAACACTTCCGCACGTGTAAGGCCCGGCTTTATCTTTACAAACCGGTAAAATTCATCGTCTTTCAGATTGGAAAAGACCAGTTCTCCCGTCGTATAATCAGGGGTGAGAAAATATTCGTTGTGCTTATCGAAATGAACGAAATACGAATTGTAGGCATATTCTGCAGGATATACGTTTCGCTTGGAGTGATCATAATAAAAGAGGACCGAGTCGCCGCCCTCCTGCTCGAAAAGGATTAGGGGAAACTTCGCAAGAGAATCCACCGTTTCCGCCTTATCTTTGTTTTCCAGAACCGATTTCTCAATCCAAACCCCTTTAAATGTGATTTCTTTATCCGGTTGCTGGCAGGATAAGACAAAAAAAAGAATAAAGATCCGGCAAAAAAATTTCAACATGGTGCGAAACAGATATAAGAAGCAAAATTCCTGACTACCACCCTTAATTCAAAGCAAATGACGCAAAAAAGTTTACGAACAGAACTTTCCAAAACCTATAAATTAGCCCTTCCTATTATTATCAGCCAATTGGGCGTTATCCTGATGGGTACCTCTGATAACGTGATTGTGGGAAGATTATTGGGCCCGGTCAGCCTGGGTGCGGCAGGTATAGCCAATTCTGTTGCCTTCCTGATCGGTTCCCTGGCCGTAGGCGGCATGGCGGTCATAGCGCCTATGGTCTCCAAGCTTCGTGCAGAGCGTGATACCTCCGAGCAGCTGAGTGCCCTGTTTTTCAACTCCCTTATGGCAGCCCTGCTGTACGGCACCTTCCTTTCCCTGGTGGGTTACATCGTATACCGGCAATTTTCCATTCTGGGCCAAACACCCGCCATTGAAAGCCTGGGGGCTCCTTTTTTCATTTTGATTATTCTTTCCAACATCCCCATGATCTTCTTCCTGGCGGTCAAGCAATTTACCGACGGGTTTTCAAAGCCGGCTATTGTCATGTACATTACTCTGCTCGGCCTGCTGTTTGACATTGCAGGAAACGTGGTTCTTATCCGCGGACTCTGGATTTTTCCCGAGCTGGGCCTGAACGGAGCGGCTATCGGCACCATCTTTTCCCGTTTGCTGATGCTGGGTATCCTCCTGTTCTATATCCGGAATCAGCCTGCTTTCCGGGTGCTTTTTCACTTCTCCCGGTGGAAGGCCGACCGGTCTATCCTTTCTGTAATACTGAAACGAAGCATACCCGCCGGGTTCCAGGCTTTTTTTGAAATTGCCGCCTTCTCTTTCGCCGTGATCATGATGGGCTGGCTCAGTGAAACCGAGCTCGCCGCTCACCAGATTGCCATTAACGTAGCCTCTACCACCTACATGATGGCTACAGGCTTTGCCCATGCAGGAAGCATCCGGATCGGGGAAGCCTGGGGAAAACGCGACAGTACGGGGATCCGGCTCTCCGGCCGGGCCGCCTATACCTGGGTGATCGGCTTCATGGGCCTTTGCAGCCTGGTTATCCTCCTGTTCGGGCAGTGGATCATTAAAATTTACATTGACGACAGCGCCGTTCTGGCGGCAGCACTGCCTTTGCTGATGATTGCCGCCTTTTTCCAGCTGTCTGACGGTGCCCAGTCGGTGGGCCTGGGTCTGCTTCGCGGACTGGCTGACATCCGGGTTCCCACCTACATCACCTTTGTTGCCTACTGGCTGATTGCTCTGCCGGCCGGCTATGTGTTGGGGTTCGCCTTTCACCTGGGCTCTGTAGGCATCTGGTTCGGGTTGCTCCTGGGGCTGACCTTCTCTGCCCTCTTCCTGTATGCACGGTACAACAGGGTGAGTCGCCGGCCCCTTAGTCCCGAAGTTATTCCAGGAACAGCTCAATCACCGGGATCTCCACCCCCGGTTTCTCCACCGGCATCTGCAGGATAAGGTCCTGCTCACCGGCGGTGATGGCCATGTGATTAGACGCATCGGCATGGGCAGAAGCCGTATACCGGATCTCCGAGCCGTCATGCAGAAACTGCGCATACCGGACCTTCCCTTTGAAACCGGGCAGGTAAAGTGTCTTAAACGGCCACTGCAGGACATGTACGTACAGGCGCCGGGTTTCCGGGTTGTACGTCAGGAAAGTATTTTCAGGTCTCTGAAAGCCCTCGGGAGCAGCAGTGCAGCCATAAATAGAGCGGCTGTTGTAATGCATCCATTCTCCGAGGGCGTCAAGCCGGCCGGTAGCCCGGGCATCAAAATTACCCCGGGCAGTAGGGCCTACATTCAACAGCAGGTTACCGCCTTTTGATACCACTTCTATCAGCATGGCAATGAGCTGGTTGGGTGATTTCCAGGTATTCTCATCGCGGTGATACCCCCAGGACCCGGAAAAGGTCTGGCATGTTTCCCACGGAACACGCACCCCGTTTCTTTCGGGCCACTGCGCCGGCATAAATTGCTCGGGGGTAACGTAATCGTATCCTCCGGCCACGTCGTTCAGGTCAAGACGGTCATTGATGATGATTCCGGGCTGCAGTTTACGGGCCAGCTGCAAAAGTCCTTCACTGTCCCAGTCTTTGCGGCCCTTTCCATCCTCTCCCGGGTACGAGAAATCAAAGAAAAGCAGGTCTACCTTGCCGTACTCTGTCAGCAGCTCCGTCAACTGGTCTTTCAGGAATTTCCTGAACCGGTTCATGTCTTTGGATTTATTCGCCTCCCGTGCCTCTTTATCCGATCGCAACGGGTGAACGCGGTCTATCGTAAAATCAGGATGATGCCAGTCGATCAATGAGAAATAAAATCCTACTTTCAGGCCTTCTGCCCGGCACGCCTCCACAAAAGGCTTCAGCAAATCTTTCCCTGCAGGTGTATTCGGCGCCTTAAAATCGCTGTATTTTGTATTCCAAAGTGCAAACCCTTCGTGGTGGCGGGTGGTCAGCACCACATATTTCATCCCGGCCTTCTTTGCCTCCGCCGCCCATTCTTTCGGGTCATAGAGGTCGGGATTGAACTTGTCAAAATACCGCTCCTTATACTGATCAGCCAGAATGCGTTCATAATTCTGAACCCATTCGTGGCGGGCCGGTACCGAGTAAAGTCCCCAGTGAATAAACATACCGAAACGGTCGTGCGTCCACCAGGCCAGGCGGTCTTTCTTCTGCTCAGGCGTTTCGGTCTGGGCCAACAGGGCGGAAGCCACAAAAAGGAAAAACAGCGTGAGTTTCTTCATAAGTAAGGTTATTTGAACTCAAATATAGTTTTTACAGCGGCTCCGACAAAGTTTAAATGTCGTTTGTAATTCCTTCCCAGTAATTTTTAGAAACGGGTATTTCCGTGCTTTTAATGACTATCGCTTTCTGGTTAAATTTTTCGATTTTAGCTTTATTGACCACATACGCCCGGTGTACCTGTACAAAAGTACTTTCAGAAAGCTCTTCCAGCACCTGCCTGAGAGTAGAGCGGGACTTGTAGGTTTGTTTATCGGTATGGAACAGCAGGTAATTCCCGTCAGATTCTATATAATTGATTTCATCTATCGGAAGCTCAGTAGTATAATCTCCGTCTTTAACCGAAATTTTCGGAACATGTTTTTTGCCGGATTGCCGGATGGCTACTTCTACCGAAGCGATCAGGTCTACATTTTTAAACGGTTTGGTCAAATAAGAATAGGGGGTGGTGGCCACTGCCCTGTTAATTACTTCGGAGTTATCATAAGCCGTTACGTAAATAAAAGGAACCCCATATTTGTCTTTTATTTGCTGCCCTAAGCTGATGCCGTCCTGCTCATCTTCTCCAAGATTGATGTCAAGAATGGCAAGGCTTATCGGTTCTTTTTTCAGCGTTTCGAGAGCTTCCTTAGCGTTTTTGGCTTCCAAAACACGATACCCGTTTTCTACCAATGCTTTCCGGGAAAGCCTTCTGTTCAGGAAATCATCTTCTACGAGTAATATTATCTTCATGTCCTGATTATTTGAAATAAACGGTAAGCTCAAATCCGTTGTCGCTTTTGGTTTCGGTTACACCGCCTAACTGGTCTATCAGCCCTTTGATGATTTCCTGGCCCAGCCCTTTTTCACCTGGTGCGTTAAAATCAAAACCGCTTCCGTTGTCGGAGTAGTACAGTGTATGGCCATTGGCGTCTTTGGTAAGCTCTATGTTGATGATTCCGATATTTAGTTTTTTGAAAGCGTGTTTCATGCTGTTACTGACCAGCTCTACTATAATCAGGCCTAAAGGCAGGGCTTTTTCTAAGGAGATTTTTTCTATTTCCACATGTACCTGCAGGTTCACTTTTTTGCTGTGACTCTCGTAAGAATCTTTGACCAGTTCGGAAAGTTCGGTTACGTACCTTTTTACATCCACCTCATGCACATTGTCGGATACGTTCAGCTTTTTATGCAGCAGAGCCATCGAATGGATACGGTTTTGATTGCCTCTGATCAGCTCGTCAATATTATTAAAGTCTACGGATTCCTTCTGGATTTCGAGAATACTGATGACATGCTGCAGGTTGTTTTTTACCCTGTGCTGTAATTCTGACAACAGCATCTGTTTCTGTTCCAGTGTTTTGGTCAGCTCTCCCAGCTGTGTACTGATAATCCTGTTTTGCTTATTGATTTGCCTGTTTTTACGGAACAATACCACTGACCCGAAAACAATTACCGCAAGCAAGCTGCCTATAAAAAACAGCTGGTGTTCCCTGCTTTTGATGACGGCTTCTTTTTTGTCGTTTTCGTATTGCTCGGTTATTTTCCTTGTCTCGGCTACTTCTGTTTTTTCAATGTAACTCAAATAACTATCGTGGTATTTTCGAAAATAATAAAAAGCGGAATCTATATTTCCGACCGCTTCAAATAAATTGCTTCTGTACTGATAAATCCTGAACAGACCGGCAATATTATTTTTTTCCAACAAGGATAATGCTGAGTCATTATACATAAAAGACCCGTCTATTTGCTTCTGTTCGTATAAGGTTCTGGAAATATTTGAAAGCTGCATTGCAGCGGGCAAAAAATCTTTTCTCTCGATAAGTCTTTTTGCAGCAAGTGATGAATATCTTACCGATTCCTTATAGTTGTCTTTACGCAGGAGCATTCCCAACAGTATATACGCATCTGTTATTTCCCTGCTGTTATTATACGTTTGGGCATACTCCAGTCCTTCATAAGCGAAATGAGCAGACGAATCCCGCTTATTCGTCAGGCGATAAAAGGACGACATACGTATACAATAGGCACTGTAAACACTATCGAGTTGATGCTGTCTGGATATTCTATATGCCTCGTCTAAGTATTTTCTACATGAAATAAAATCGCTGGTAATCTCATACGTGAGTGCTATTATCAGGCTGCTGCGATATTTTTTTTCGGGCAGTTGGTATTCCCGGGCTTTGTCAGAAGCTTCGATAGCTATCTGAAGGGCTTTCTTGTTTTCTCTCTTTTGCAAATAGACCTGTGCCTTAAGAAGCATCACATCTACTTTAAAGCCAATGTATTCCTTAGCCGTATATTTTGTGTTCAGCAGATGATATAAGGCATCGGCTTCCTGTTCTACATAGTCATAATTATTGTGATGCAAACTCATCAGGCTGTCTAATCTTTCTACGCTCTTTTCTATATCAATATCCTGAGCCATTGTAAAATAGCCAACGAAAAGAAGTAGAAAAAATGAATGTCGCATAAGCTACAAAGTAAAACAGTTTTGCCGGCATTAAAAAAGGGGGATACTGAATTGCCCCCCTTTTTAATTTTTGACTAAATCAATCCTCCAAACCGTAATAAGCCTTCACCGCTTCATAGTCTGAGTAATCCAAACCGGCTACCCTGGCTTTTGTACCACCGGGAATTATCACATAACGTAGATGAGAGAAATAGTCGGTCTTAGGATTATTTATCCAAGTCGAATTGACCGTTCCTGTTACCCAATATTCCCCATACATAACCCAGCCTACCAGTATTCTACTTTGGCAAGTATAAGTATTTGTGAAAGTATGTGGTACCGGAAAAATAGAAGCACTACCCCCAGACCTTACATAAGCATATACAATACCATTGTTAAATACCTCTTGAGTGATTTTAGGAGCAGAAATTCCATACTCTTTGTAATTACTACCCTTGAAGTCGGGTGTTGCAGGAATAGCTAACCAATCGCTATAAATTACATTGGCAGTACCAGTAGCTCCTTGGGGTC
The DNA here is from genome assembly GCF_040829825.2 of Leadbetterella sp. DM7. Classification (NCBI taxonomy): domain Bacteria; kingdom Pseudomonadati; phylum Bacteroidota; class Cytophagia; order Cytophagales; family Leadbetterellaceae; genus Leadbetterella; species Leadbetterella sp. DM7. The sequence goes on from NZ_JBFOLH020000013.1 coordinate 42,928, forward strand.
CAGTAGCTCCCGTTGCACCAGTAGCTCCGGTAGCTCCCTGGAGTCCGGTAGCTCCGGTCGCACCCGCCTCTCCTTTGGCCCCGGCTGGTCCCTGCGGGCCTTCTTTGCCTTCACATCCTGCCAATAATAGTGCTGCAACAAATAATGTGCAGATTTTTGCTGTAAATAATTTTCTCATAATACATAATGCTGTTTTTTGCCTACTCTATAAAGTATTTTCGGCGACCTACTGTATTATCCAAAGTTCATTCTCTTTGGCATATAGAAGAAATTTCCGGGACAGAATGCCGATTTCAGGGATAGAATTATGGGTCTTATCCGTTTCAATTGCTCTTTAAAGTGTAAAGTGATCTATTCAAAATTTTCTACCGTTAAAATCCTTACCTTTGTACCGCTAAAATTTCTCCCAAAAACTCATGTCAAATACACTTCCGCTACCTTTTTCCAAAAACCGCTCGGCTGAATTGCTTGCATTTAACCGCCTGCTCGATATTATGGATGACCTGCGTGAGAAATGCCCCTGGGACAGGAAACAAACCATGGACACCCTCCGCCACCTGACCATAGAAGAAACCTATGAGCTTTCAGATGCCATCCTGGAAAAGGATCTGCCGGAAGTGAGAAAGGAGCTCGGCGACCTCCTGCTTCATATTGTTTTTTATGCAAAAATCGGCTCGGAAACCAATGACTTTACCATGGCCGAGGTGATTAACGGCATTTGTGAAAAGCTGATCATCCGGCACCCCCATATTTACGGAGATACCGAGGTAAAAGACGAAGAGGACGTCAAGAAAAACTGGGAGCAGATTAAGCTGAAAGAGGGGAATAAATCGGTGCTGGGCGGTGTGCCTGCCTCCTTACCGGCACTGGTAAAAGCCATGCGTATCCAGGAAAAAGCCCGTGGAGTAGGTTTCGACTGGGAAGAAACCGCGCAGGTCTGGGAAAAAGTGGAAGAGGAAATTTCCGAATTCAAAGAAAAGGCAGAAAACGGCACACCGGAAGAAAAAGAAGACGAGTTTGGCGATGTCCTGTTTTCTCTCGTCAATTATGCCCGCTTTGCCGGTATCAACCCTGAAACGGCCCTGGAAAGGACCAACCGGAAATTTATCAAAAGGTTCACCTACCTGGAAGGTAAAGCCCGGGAAACCGGCCGGAACCTTTCTGAAATGACCCTCGCCGAAATGGATGTATTCTGGAACGAAGCGAAGAAGCTATGAGCTATGAGCTATGAGCTATGAGCTATGAGCTATGAGCTATGAGCTATGAGCTATGAGCCGGGAACCTTTGTTCAGAAAAGAGAGTTCAAAAATTATCTTAAATAATGGCAGAGAATCTTTATATACCTGAGGGCGCCGGAAAGGCGGAAATCTACGAAGCGCTCATTCCGCAGCTCCGTAATCTCATAGCCGGCGAGGAAGACCTCGTGGCCAATACCGCCAATACGGCTGCGGCCCTCAAACAGGCTTTTGATTTCTTCTGGGTCGGGTTTTATTTTGATGACCGGAAAGGTGAGCTCGTGCTCGGGCCTTTCCAGGGCCCTATTGCTTGTACCCGGATCCGGTATGACCGGGGCGTTTGCGGCCACGCTTTCACTACCCGGTCCACCACACTCGTGCCTGATGTAGACCAGTTTCCCGGTCATATTGCCTGCAGCTCGGCTTCCCGGTCAGAAATTGTGCTTCCGCTGAAAGACACCCGCGGCCATGTGATCGGGGTGCTGGATATTGATAGCGAACGGTTGAATGACTTTGACGAAACCGATAAAAAATACCTGGAAGAAATCACCGCTATTCTTGCCGGTGCAATAAAGAATTAATGTGATTTTAAGGCCTGTTAAATATCGGGGCGGCTTCCCGCTTCGTTAATATTTTGTTAAACGGAGGCAATGAAAAGAAACATCTGCCCGTATTTACGTCTAAACTATAAAACCAATAGCATAATCAAATATGAAAATCACTAAAATTTTCCTGCTGGCGCTTGTTCCTTTCCTGTCCCAGGCCCAGGATGCAAACGCCGTTATAGAGAAATACCTGGAAGCCACTGGCGGAAAAGACAAAATTGAAGACGTGACCACCTTCAAATATAACCGCGCGTATGTAGCTAATGCCACTACCGACTATGACGAAGAAGTGGTGGTTGTAGGCGCCAAAAACCAGCTTTCGCGGAAGAAAACTCTTCTGAAAAGAGACTTTTACTATATATTGAACGGCAATGAGGGCTGGATCAAGATACCTATGGGAAGCCCCGACAAGAAGGCCACCTACAGCACAAAAGACCTGAGCGACAAAGAGCTGTCAGAGCTCAGCCTGGAAGCCAAAGACGGCGTGCTGCCTTTTGTTAATTACGACAAGAAAGGGTATAAGCTGACCGCTCCCGTTTCTGCAGCTACGATAGAAGGCAAGGCCACTACCCGGCTGGCCATAGAAAAAGACGGCCTGAAAAGAGAATATTACTTTGATAACGCCACAGGCCTGGTAGTCCGGGAGGTGCTGATAGAAAACGGGATCACCCATACCATGGACTATACCAGATACGACACCACGCCTATCGGGGTAAAACTACCGGTTGCGTATACCTATATCAACACCAAAGACAAGCGCAAAACCAACGTCACTACCAAATGGACGTTTGACAAGCCGGCTGAAGGGGTAGCTTTTACAAAGTAAACCCGGCTTTCAGCTGATGAAACAAACCGGAGTCAAGCACTCCGTCGGTATAGATTTCAAAGAGGGCGGGCCCGTTATTGACAAGCCCGTCCTCTTTGTTTTTTAATACCTCCTGCAGATCTTCGGCTGACCGTATAGCTGTATAACCGTAACCCGCTTCACGGCAAAGGGACTCCGCGGTTCTTCCCGGAGGGGTAATGAAACACCTTTCCAGCTCTTCCTGTTTCCCGGGCCCGTTAATAATACGGAATATATTTCCGCCCCCGTTTTGAACCAGGTAGATGCTGAGGTTTTGCGGCCGGGCTGCAAACAAGGCATTGCTATCGTAAAAGAAAGACACATCACCCACCAGGCAGTGCACGCGGCCTTTACTGCCCAACGCCTGGCCGGCAGCCGTGCTGACCACTCCTTCAATACCGGAGGTTCCCCGGTTAGCATATACCTTCACTCCTCCCGGAAGCAGGCTGGCCAGCAGGTTGGCATAACGCACCGGCATGCTGTTGCCCAGGTGCAGGATATCGCCCGGCTGAAGGTGCTGAAAAAGCATAGCCGTGGCTTTCAGCTCACCAAACGGGCATTCTTCCAGGAAACCGGTAAGATAGGCAGCCGATTTTTCTTCCATCTGCCGCCATTCTTCCGCACTGTTTCCCGCTCTGCCCGGGGCCCGTGCCGCCAGCTCTTTCAGAAAATAAGCCGCAGGAACCGTAATTTTAGCAGTGACAGACTGAAGAGGATCCGTGAGCTCTGTTTTCTCTTCCACATGCCAGTGAACAGCCGGCTTGTTTTTCCTGAAAAACTGTTTGAATGACTTGGATATAAACGATTTCCCGCAGGTGATCAGCAGATCAGGTGTAGCCTGCATCTTATTCAGGAAGATATCGTGCAAGCTGATCTTATTTTTTATATTCACATTGGAGATCACATCTGCCACGACACTCACCCGGCCGTCTTCTGAAAGTGCTTCCAGCGGTGTATCCAGGTTCTCGTGGTTTTGCCCTATCGCTACCAGGATGGTGCGGGCCCGGTTCCAGGCTTCCAGCAGCGCCTTCCATGTGCTATCCTCCAGGGCCGGGCTGCCGGTGAGGTAAGATACGGGGTGAAACGCCCCCGCATACACCTCGCCTTCTTCCGGGTAAAAAGGCTCCCGGATGGGAATATTGATATGCACCGGTCCGCGGCGCGCAAAGGCAAGGGCCTCGTTGGTCTGGCGTTCAATCATCCAAACGGCATCCGGATGCGTGTAGTCGGCCGGGAAATCATACGACTTAATGATATGCCGGCCGTAAATATCCTGCTGGAAGATAGTCTGCCCGTCGTGCTGGTTAATCCATTCCGGCGGACGGTCAGCCGTAAGCACCAGCAAAGGAATCTCCTGGAAAAAGGCCTCTGCCACTGCCGGGCTGAAATTAAGGGCTGCCGTACCCGACGTACAGATCAGCACGGTAGCCTTGCCGCTGGCCTGCGCCAGTCCCAAGGCCACAAATGCTGCGCTGCGCTCATCGGTAATCACCTGTATCCTGAATTTTTTACTCCTGACAAATGCGAGTGTAAGGGCCGCGCTCCGGGAGCCCGGACAAATCACCACATTTTCAATACCGCCAAAAGCACAAATCTCCGAAACCCTGTAAAGCGGTTCTAAAAGAGCCATTCACTTCCTGTTTTTTTGCAAAAGTAGGACTATATTCCTAAAGATAATTGCCCTGATCGCATCTTTAATGCGGGCATAAGTCCTACCTTTGTCTTAAAATAAACGAAATAGCCATGAGCAATCAGCTTACGCATCAAACGCAAATGCTTATTGCCGGAAGCTGATAACATTCTAAAACTATGAGCACTATGAAAATTTCTGACGGAAAGGTGGTTGCTACCGCTTATACGCTTTATACTTTGTCACCTGACGACGAGTTTGAACTGGTGGAAGAAGTAGCTGACGACGAGGCCATGCACTACCTGGCCGGCCACAGTGGCCTTCCCCCGAAGTTTGAAGAAAACCTGAATGGCCTTTCGGCAGGAGATACCTATAATTTTGAAATATCAGCAGAAGACGCATTCGGGGAATTTTATGAGGACAATGTAGTTGAGTTCAGTATCGATATGTTTAAAATTGAAGACGGGAAAGTTCCTGACGGCTTCCTGGAACCCGGAAATCCTATTCCTTTCACCAACGACGACGGTGCGAAGATCCAGGGCCGGGTACTGGAAGTTCAGGGCGATAAAGTCATTATTGACTTCAATCATCCGCTGGCTGGAAAAACCCTGAAATTTGAAGGCAAAATCATTTCCGTGCGGGAAGCTTCAGCAGAAGAAATGGATCACGGGCATGTGCACGGCCCGGGCGGACATCATCATCATTGATCGTTGCAGGAACGCGCCTCCGGGCACATTCCTGCGAAGCGCATTCCTACAAAAATTTCACGCACACCGGCATGGAAACAGGGATTTCCGTGCCGGTATTTTTTAACAGCCCGGTTGCAGCATCCCGTTCAAATACCACCACGTTATCCGAATCCTGGTTCGCCACCAGAACGTATTTCCCGTCAGGCGATATCGCAAAATTACGCGGCACCTTTCCTCCCGCCGGAACATACCCTTCCGTACTTATTTTCCCCGATTGCCCGTCGATCTTAAAAGTTACGATCGAATCGGAATACCGGTTAGAGCCATACAGGAATTTACCGTCGGGAGAAACATGGATATCCGCACAAAAGCTGGTTCCCTCAAAGCCCTCAGGCAGGGCCGAGATCTCCTGCAGCAGGGAAAAATCAGTGGTAGAAATCACGCAAACCTTATTGTTCAGCTCATTAATGAGGTAGGCCACGGGCAGGGCGGTATGAAACGCTATATGACGCGGACCGGCTCCCGGTGTAATTTTGATCCGGTGCTTTTCGCGTATACCTTCTTTTTCTATATCAAAAACCAGGATCTCATCGGTTCCCAGGTCAGCTACCCATAAGCTCTTCCCGTCAGGAGTGATGTTGGCGGAGTGCACATGCGACTTCTCCTGCCGATCTTTAACGGGTCCGTTACCCGAATTGGCGATCAACTGTGTACGGTTGCCCAACGCTCCGCTGCTTTCTAACGGAAAAACCGCCAGGTTTCCTCCGCTGTAGTTACCGACAAAGAGCCATTTGCCCGTAGTGGATAGATGGCACGGGTGAGCGCCGCCGGTTTCCTGCTCATTGATCAACGTAAACGCCCCGGTCTCTTTATCCAGCCGGTAGGCCTGCACCTTACCCTGCTCTTCTTCGTTTACCGTATACACCCGGTCGCCCTCTACCGCCAGGAAGGAAGGATTTTTAACCCCTTTGGCAGAAGAAACCTGCTCCGGGTTCTTCATATCGGCATCCAGGCGGTAATAATAGATTCCGTCAGAGCCTTTCTGGGTATAGGTACCCACCAGGATCCCGTACCCGTCCTGCTTACTTTCCTGCTTTGTGCAGGCCGAAAGAGCAACTGTTGCACTCAGCAAATAGAATAATGTTTTCATAATGTATAAATTTTGCTTTCAGCCTTCAGCTATCAGCCGCAGCGGCGGACCGCTTATTCATGGGCCGGTTGGTGATACGTCACCCGGTGTGCCCGACTTCTGATAGCTGATAGCTGACTGCTCATGGCTATTTCAAATTTTTATCTAATGACTTTTTAATAATTGATGCCCACACATCGTACCCTTTCTGCGTCTGGTGCAGCTTATCTTCCCGGAAATATTCTTTGATGGGCTTCCCGTCTGCTCCTAAAAATGCCGGGGCCGTTTCAATATAATACAGGTTTTTATGCTTTTCCGTGTAATTTTTGATCAGCGTATTGGCCTGCTGAATCTTATCCCAGACATGCCACCGTGACTCCGTCGGGGTGATCTGAACCCAGAAGACCGGCTCTTTTTTATGTTCCTTCCGGATGCTTTTCACCAGCTGGGTATACAATTTCAATACTTCCTCGGGCGTAATATCTTCTTTTCCTCCATAAATATCATTTGCTACAAAAACCACAATGGCCCTGAACTTATGGGGATTGACCAGCCGGTTCTCATAAACCAGCACATCACGCAGGTTAGAGCCGCCAAAGCCCCGCTGGATCACCGGGTAAGGAGCCATATCTTTTTCAATATTATCCCACAGGCGGATACTGCTGCTCCCGATAAACAGGATGGAATTGTCCGGGTATACCCGCGTTTCATCCTGCCTGACCAGTTCGGAAATCTCCTTTTCCCAATGTCTGGAAGATTCCGCATATTTCTTTGCAGGCGAGCAGGAATACAACACCAACAGGAAAGCCGCTAAAACTACGTTTTTCATTATTTTTATTTAATTAGAGGATGATTTTCTTTTATCACGGGGCATAAAAATACCGCAGAACTGAAGAAAATGGCATATTAATCGCAATTAAATAAACAATCCTGTATTTAAAACGGTAATTTTGCAAAACATTTTAGTAAAGCATCGAATGCAACCGTTAAAACTTTACAATTCACTTTCAAGGAAAAAGGAAGTTTTTCAACCGATTAATGAAGGCCACGTGGGCATGTACGTCTGCGGTCCTACCGTATACAATAACGTTCATTTGGGAAATGTGCGTACGTTTCTCACGTTTGATGTGCTCTACCGTTATCTGCTTCATACCGGTTATAAAGTGCGGTATGTACGGAACATCACCGATGTGGGCCACCTGGTAGGCGACGGCGACGAAGGTGAAGACAAGATCGGGAAAATAGCCAAGCTGGAAAAGCTGGAACCCATGGAGGTAGCCCAGCGGTACACCAATGATTTCCATGACGTACTCCGGATGTTCAACTTCCTGAATCCGAGCATTGAACCCTCGGCTACCGGGCATATTGTTGAGCAGATCGAGGCCGTTCAGGACCTGATCAGTAAAGGGCTGGCTTATGAATCTAACGGTTCGGTGTATTTCGATATCAACCGGTACAACGAGCAGGGAAATAATTACGGGAAGCTTTCGGGCCGTATCCTGGAAGATCTGCTGAACGAAACGCGTACGCTGGACGGGCAGGCCGAAAAACGCAACCCGCTTGATTTTGCCATCTGGAAAAAGGCGGCGCCAGAACATATTATGCAATGGAACAGCCCTTGGGGAAAAGGATTTCCGGGCTGGCACATTGAATGTACCTGCATGAGTGTAAAATACCTGGGCAACCAGTTTGACATTCACGGGGGCGGCATGGACCTGAAGTTTCCCCACCACGAGTGCGAAATAGCCCAGGGCATCGGGCTGACCGGTGAAGATCCTGTACGGTACTGGATGCACTCCAATATGCTGACCGTAAACGGGCAGAAAATGTCTAAATCGCTGGGCAACAGCTTTCTTCCCGGCGAGCTGATCACCGGTAACCACCCGCTGCTGGAGCAGGCGTACAGTCCGATGACCGTACGGTTTTTCATGCTGCAATCGCACTACCGGTCTACCCTCGACTTCTCCAATGACGCCCTGAAGGCTGCTCAGAAGGGATATCGCCGGATACTGAACGGGATGAAAATAGCCCGCAGCCTGGAATATGTTCCGGATGACTCGGTGGCCATTGACGAAAAGAAGGTCAACGAGCTGACCAAAGCCATTTCTTCCTTTTATGATGCCCTGAATGATGACCTGAACACGGCCGTAGCCGTGGCCCAGCTTTTCACCCTGCTGAAGTTCATCAACATGGTTTATATGAACCAGCTTCCGCCTGCGGCGCTCGGCGGGCAGAACTTCAATGACCTGGTCAATTCCTTCCTGACATTCACACAAGAGATTCTCGGGCTTGAGGAAGAGTCGCTGGGCAATGACGAAACCGTCATCAGGGGCATGCTGGAGCTCTACAAAGAGTACAAATCAGCCCAGCAATACGACAAGGTAGACGAAATACGGGCTTATTTTAAAGCCAACCAGATGGTGATCAAAGACATGAAGCATAAGATAGATTGGGCGTGGGAGGAGTAAGTAAGTGAAAAGGTAAAAACTAAAAGCTAAAAGTGAGAAGTAACCGGTTAAGGAGCCGGGGTTATTACTAAATGTTCCTAAACTTTTCACTTTTCACTTTTAGTTTCTACCTTAGCAAAACCAATCCTAATTTTACATTTATACCCGATGCAAAATTTTACCGGCATTTTAGGTGTCATCCTCATCCTGGGCGTTGCCTATGCACTCTCCAATAACAAAAAAGCCATCAATTTCAGAACCGTAGGTGTAGGTATAGGCCTGCAGTTTCTGTTAGCGCTTTTTATCTTGAAAACGAGCATCGGGAAAACCATTTTCGGTACCCTGGGCGCCTGGGTTACCCGGATCATCGATTTCGCCAACGATGGCGGTGAATTTGTTTTCGGCCCGTTAGCCAATGTGGAAGCGGTAAACAAAGCCCTGGGTGGCGGCGGTTTTATCTTCTTCTTCAAGATCATCCCCACCATCATTTTTGTAGCGGTGCTGGTTAACATCTTCTATCATTTCGGCATTATTCAATTTATTATCAAATGGCTGGCCAGGGGCATGAAGTGGCTGATGCACGTTAGCGGGGCAGAGGCGCTTTCCAATATTGCCAGTACATTTGTAGGCCAGGTAGAAGCGCAGATTATGATCAAGCCCTACCTGAAGGGCATGACCCGCTCTGAGCTGATGGCTTCCATGGCCGGGAGCTACGCCTGTATAGCGGGCGGAGTGATGGCCACTTATATTCAATTCGGCGTGAAGGCGGAATACCTTATTGCGGCCAGCATCATGGCCGCACCGGGCGCCCTGGCCATTGCCAAGCTGATGTACCCCGAAACAGAGACCTCTGAAACCAGCGGTGAAGTAAAGCTCAAAGTAGCCAAAGAGCATACCAATGTGATTGACGCCATTTCAGCCGGCTGTTCTGACGGACTGAAAGTGGGCATGAACGTGCTGGCCATGCTGATCGGCTTCCTGGCCCTCATTGCCCTCCTTAACTTCATCCTGGGTAAGCTGGGCGGGCTTCTGAGCATTCCCGATTTAAGCATTGACCTGATCCTGGGCTATCTTTTCTCCGGCTTTGCCTGGGCTATGGGTGTGCCTTCAGGCGAGGTGATACAAGCCGGGTCATTAATGGGCACCAAGCTTGCAGCAAATGAGTTTGTGGCCTACCTGCAACTGAAAGATTTTATTGCTCACGGCACACTCTCTCCCAAAACCATTGCCATTGTGAGCTTTGCCCTATGCGGGTTTGCCAACTTAGGCTCCCTGGGTATCCAGATCGGGGGGATCTCCGCCCTGGAGCCGTCACGAAGGAAAGACCTGACCCAGGTGGCCATGAAGGCGCTGGTAGCGGGTACACTGGCCAGCTATATGTCGGCCACCTTTGCGGGATTATTGTTCTGATGAATGGTCCGGTGCGGGTTCCTGGTTCTCGACTACACTCGAACTGACAAATGGCAGCCGCTACGTGTCAGTTCGAGTGTAGTCGAGAACCGGGCATATTTACCTCAATTCTCTTACTTTGTCGAATAGTTCGGTGCCTCTTTCGTGATCTGCACATCGTGCGGATGCGACTCGCGCATACCGGAAGAGGTTATTTTAATGAACTTGGCTCCCTGAAGCGCTTCAATATCTTTGGCTCCGCAGTAACCCATACCGGCTTTTAAACCGCCGGTCATCTGGTAAATGATCTCACGGGCAGCCCCTTTATACGGTACACGGCCCACAATACCTTCCGGCACCAGTTTCTTGGCATCTACCGTTGAATCCTGGAAATAGCGGTCTTTTGACCCGTCTTCCATGGCTTCCAGAGACCCCATACCACGATACGATTTGAATTTTCTTCCTTCAAAGATCACCACCTCGCCCGGCGCCTCTTCGGTTCCGGCCAGCAGCGATCCGATCATCACGGTACTGGCGCCACCGGCAATGGCTTTGGCGATATCGCCTGAAAAACGGATACCACCGTCAGCAATCACCGGGATGCCTGTTCCCTTCAGGGCCTCAGCACACAGGTTAACTGCCGAGAGCTGCGGCATGCCTATACCGGCAATGATCCGGGTGGTGCAGATACTTCCGGGTCCCACACCTACTTTAACGGCGTCCGCCCCGGCATCGGCCAGCGCTTTAGCGGCTTCTCCCGTAGCGATATTTCCACAGATCACTTCCAGGTTCGGGAACAGCTTTTTAATATTGGAAAGGGCATCTATCACGCCTTTTGAGTGCCCGTGCGCCGTATCAATGCTGATCACATCTACGCCGGCCTTCACCAGGGCGGTAACCCTTTCTACCAGGTCGGCTGTAACGCCTACGGCAGCGCCCACCAGCAGCCGGCCCAGCTTATCTTTCGCTGCATTCGGCTTATTTAATTTTTTCAGGATATCCCGGTAAGTGATCAGCCCTACCAGCTTATTTTCTTTGTCTACGATAGGCAGCTTCTCAATCTTCCGGGTCATGAGGATTCCCTCTGCCTCTTCCAGGCTGATGCCTTCATTGGCTGTGACCAGGTTTTCTACCGTCATGATCTGGCGGATAGGCAGGCTCCTGTCGGTCTGGAAACGAAGATCCCGGTTGGTGACAATCCCTTTCAATTTGTTCGCACCGTCAATTACCGGAATACCTCCCACTTTAAACTCGTGCATGATCCGGAGGGCATCGCCTACCACCGAACTTTCATCCAGAGTGATCGGGTCAATGATCATCCCGCTTTCTGAACGTTTCACCCGTCTGACCTCATCGGCCTGCTGCTCAATGGTCATATTTTTGTGGATGATGCCAATACCGCCTTCCTGGGCAAGGGCAATAGCCATTTCGTGTTCAGTAACGGTATCCATGGCAGCAGATACCAAAGGCAGGTTTAACCAGATATTCCGGGTAAGCCGGGTACGGGTACTTGTATCTTTCGGGAGAACTTCAGAGTAGGCCGGAACAAGGAGGACGTCGTCGTAGGTGAGTGCTTCAAAAAGAAGCTTGGATGAGTCTATCATGGTGCAAACAATACAGGTTATTATTTGCGGTGCAAAGTTAGCATATTTACGTAAAATATGTTCTTCCTTTTCTTATTTTTTTGTAAATCCTCCCGATTTTACGGTTATGCTACCCGGATAATGAACCTTAAGGGCATTACAGCATGTTTTGAATTAAAAGTGAGAAGCTTCATGGAAATCATTATCCCTTTGTCCGACACAGCAGGAAATATCACCGGTTATGAAGAAAAGATAGAAGTTCATAAAAAAGGCCTGCTGCACCTGGCATTTTCTGTCCTGGTCTTTAATACGCGCGGACAGCTGCTGTTGCAAAAGCGTGCCGACGGGAAATACCATTCGCCATCGCTATGGACCAATACCTGTTGCGGGCATCCTAACCGGGGAGAGGAAATCGGCGAAGCTGCCGAAAGGCGGCTGGCAGAAGAAATGGGATTCACCTGTACACTTACCCACCGGTTTACCTTTCATTACCGGGCGGCTTTCACAAACGGCCTTTTCGAAAACGAGATCGACCATGTCTTCTTCGGCACATACGAAGGCGCCATTTCTCCTGACCCGCAGGAAATATCCGACTACCGCTGGGTAGACATGGATGATCTGCAATCTGATGCAGAGGAGTCTCCGGAGAAATATACCGTATGGTTCAAAGAAATTCTGAAGCAGCTGCATTCATTGCCTGCCATTACATCCCGGTAAGGCATGTAAATAGCGCTAACGGCATCATCGCAATGTAATTATCCGCTCTTGTTCAATCCTGTACTTTCACCCGTGTTTTAATACAGGAAAGTGACTTATTATGGCTATTAACGCAAACAGGCACAGGGTATCTCCCTGTGCCTGTTTGCGTTATCTGCGTCTTCTTATCTATTGCTGCTGCTGTTGCTGCTCTCCGCCCGCATCCTTCAGGTCATCATTTTTAACGCCTTTGGCCCGTTTTTTCGGCTTCAGGGCTTCGGGGCCCATCTTTCCGATCTTGTAATTGAGCGTCACGTTAAAGCCTCGGCTATACCGGTAGTCAATTGATTCCTGGATATTCTGGAAAGTATTCAGGGTAGAAGTGAACTTCATGTGATCTTTGAAGAAGTTCTGGGCATTGAGACCAATGCTTCCCTTCTTGTTGGCAAATTCTTTTCTGAAGCCCAGGGCATAATGGCTCCAGCCGCTCTGTACCCCCTGCGCAATCACACTGTTTCCCCGCATAAACCCGAAACCCTGGATCTGCCAGCCCTTATTCAGGGAGATCTGGCTCATCACCCGTCCGTTCAGGTTCCATCCCTGGGTATTAAAGTCCATGCTCAAACCGTTCAGGTCAGGAGCAAGGCCGTCAAATACCATATAAAACGCTTCGAGCCCGCCGTTAAATGACCATTTTGGCGTAATCTGGTAGTTACCAAAGAAGTTGATGCCGGTGGTCTGGCTTTTTCCCACGTTTTCAAAAGTAGTCAGGGTCACGCCTTCTCCTCTTTCTTCCCATTTGGTGGTCAGCGATGAAATGGCATTGTCTGTAAACCGGGTAAATACCGAGAAGTTGAAATACAATTTGTTGATCCCGGCACTTATGCTGGCCTCAATATTGTTGCTGATTTCCGGGTCAAGCTCCGGGTTTCCCCTTGAAATCCGCAGCGGGTTAGCCTGGTTTTCGTTGGGGTTCAGGTGCTGCATTCCCGGGCGCTGTATCCTTTGGTTATAGGCCAGCTTAACCGTATACCGCTGGGCAAAGGTCCTGGATATATTTACACTCGGAATAAAGTTTCCGTACGACGGGATATTCAGGTGATTCCGGCTTTCGGCTACCAGCCCCATGGTGCTGGCCGTGATATCGGTAAACTCATATCTTCCGCCCAGCTTAAACGTATATTTGTTTTTTGTGGAATAGGTGTAGCCCAGGTAGGCAGCGCCGATATTCTGGTTGTACACCAGGTCACCTATGGTAGAAAAACGGCTGGTTCCAACCCGGCTGATATTCTCATAATCCGAATCCACGATCCGGAAAATACCTTTCAGTCCCAGCTCAAAGATCTGGTTGGTTTTGAACGGGGTGGTATAATCGGTTTGTATCGTAAATTCCTGGTTCCGGCTGTCATTGGTATTGTCAAAGATCATGCCCTCGCTTCCGGCCACCGGAGTACGCGAAAAGCCCGAATTCGAATTGGTTCTTGAATACAGCGTTGAGATGCTGAACTCTTTCTGTGGTTTGATCACATGCAGGTAATCCAGGTTAAAATCCCAGCTGTTGGTAGGCATTTTATTGTTTACATCCAGGTGCGAGCTCCTTAACGGCGATTCCTTTCCGTTAAATTTAAAAAACTCGTTGATGATCAGGTCCTGGTCGCGGTTAAAAGAGAACGTACCAAAACGCGCGCCCGCCGAAATCGATTTGGAGGTGCTGATATCGTAATCCATTCCTAACGAGTAGCGGCCGAAGAACATTTTGTCTTTCCCGTCACCCGACTGGCGGGTAATGTAGGTGGTATCTCCGGGCAGGCCCATCCCTTCCTGGAAGAAATCGGTTTTGGTAGGGTTAAAATTCCCTCTTCCCCAACCGCCCATGGTGAAACCCAGCTTTCCCATTTTCAGGTTTCCGTTCAGTCCCAGGTTTCCGCCCCGGTTTCCGCCTCCCAGGTCCACTCCGAGCGAGTAGCCCTCCAGGTTATTCTTTTTGGTAATGATATTGATAATACCGGTGGCGCCTTCCGCATCGTATTTCGCAGAAGGAGAGGTGATCACCTCCACCGTTTTCACCTGGTCAGCAGGTATCTGTCTCAACGCATCGGCCACACTGGTAGCCATAATGGTAGAAGGTTTGTTATTGATCAGTACCCGGATGCTTGAGCTACCCCTGAGCTGCACGTTTCCGTCAAGGTCAACCGATAAAAGCGGAACTTTCCGCAACACTTCCGTGGCATCTCCTCCTTTAGAAGTAATATCCCGGTCGGCATTGTATACCAGGCGGTCTACCCGCTCTTCAATCACGGCTGCCTGCCCGGTCACTTCCACTTCTTTCAGCATCCGGGCCGATGGAGCCAGGAAAACCGTACCCAGGTTCACTACACGGCTGCCCGCCGAAACAGAAATCACATCTGAAATTTTATCGGTATACCCAATGAACGAAAAACGTATCACATAATCGCCGTAAGCCAGCTCTTTCAGGTCAAATTTCCCCTTGTCATCGGTCATGGCCCCGTCTACCGGCTGGGCAAGGTTAGGCATTCTGTATAAGCTGAGTGTAGCAAACTCAACCGGTGCGTGGCTGGTGCTGTCGGTAAGGATACCTGTAATGCGGCCGTCTCCTTTCGGAGCGCCGGTTTGTGCAAAAGATAAGCTGGTCACGGTGACCAGCACCGCCGTAAACATTTTTTTCAGCATTCGTTAAATTTTAAATTTCCGGGTACAAAATTACAGCATATCGTACCTCCGTAAATCCTAATTTAGACCAATGGCAGGATAAAGAGGATAAAAGGCAAAAAGAGCTCTTTTTTATTTTTCTGCTTACATTTCTCTGCTAAATATCTGATAATCAAAATACACAGTACGATCAGCGGGTTAAAACCCGGATTTTATCAGGATAAATCGTCAGAATTAGTGCATTAAATCTATAGATTAATCAATTTTGTCTTATTGTTGCTTCAGGTATACCATTAATATGTGAAATTGCGGCCGTAGCAACTTGAAAACAAATTGAAAAATTTCAGAAATGACATCATTTTCAGGGGGATATTCTCCATTGCCTTCTGGTTTCTCTGGGTAGTTCTTCCTATCCTGAATGCTGTTCTTGACGGTGCCGAAAAGCGTTTGGAGTACCAGATGCTTACCTTACCCGCCAACCTGCTGGGGATCCCTTTTTTCTACCTGAATGCTGAGTTCCTGGCGCCCAAGTACCTCCATAAAGGCAAAATTGCCCGGTACTTTTTCAGCATGGCCGGCCTTTTTGTGATCTATCTTGCCTGCTATGTTTATCTCAAAGATTACCTGGTAGACAGCCATACCGTACGGGTTTACGATGCCCGCACCCTCTTTCCAGTCATTTTTGTTACCGGCATGAGTACCCTTTACGGGCTGATAACGCTTATTTTATCCCAGTCCAGGAAAGCCGAAGAAGAAAAAGCCGAACGGATGCTGTCGGAGCTGGCCTTCCTTCGCTCGCAGATCAGCCCGCATTTTATTTTTAACATCCTGAACAGCATCGTATACCTGATCCGGATCAAATCAGAAAATGCTGAGAAAGTCACCATAGAGCTCTCCAAGCTGATCCGCTACATGCTTTACGAATCAGAGAACAAATATGTGCTCCTGGAAAAAGAGATCGGGTACCTGGAGAATTATGCCGGGCTCCAGAAGGTGAGATTCGGTGAAGATGTAGACATCCAGATTCATATAGACGGAAATCCTGCCGGGCTCAGCCTGGAGCCCATGCTGCTCATTCCCTTCGTTGAAAATGCATTCAAGCACGGGGTAGGGCTTTTAAAAGACCCCTTCATCAACATCACACTGAAAATATCGGAAGGAAACGTGATGGAGTTTTCGGTAAAAAACAAGTGCAGCCAACAGGAGGCACAGGCCAAAGACCGGGATTCGGGCATTGGTATTAAAAATGTCAGAAGACGCATTGAATTGCTTTATCCTAATGCACACGAACTGCGCCTGCAGGAAAAAGATGGAATTTTTGATGTATATTTGAGATTAATCCTTAAAAAATCAGAAAAATGAAGCTCAGATGTATAGTGGTAGACGATGAGCCGCTGGGAAGGAATTTAATGGTGGAAAACATCCACCTTATCCCGTTTCTGGAGTTGGCGGGAACGGCCAAAAATGCATTTGAGGCCATGGAATTGCTGGAATCCAACGAAATAGACCTTATTTTCCTGGATATACAGATGCCCGGTATGACCGGTACCAAGTTTGTGGAAAGCCTGACCCACAAGCCCATGATCATCTTTGTTACCGCTTACGAAGAGTTTGCGGTGGAAAGCTACAACCTGGAGGTCATTGATTACCTGATGAAGCCCGTGAGTGTGGAACGCTTCACCAAAGCGGCCAACAAGGCGTATGAGCGATTTAACCTGGTGGTCAAAGAAAATAATAAGAGCACCGACCTCGACTACATGTTCGTCAACGTGGAATACTCCCTGGTCAAGGTCAATTTTGAAACCATTACCCATATTGAAGGGCTTAAAGATTACATCAAAATATTTGTAACCACGGCTACTCACCCTATTCTTACCAAGTCTACTCTCAAAGGAATTGAGGAAAAGCTTCCTGAAGGGAAATTCCTGCGGGTTCAAAAGTCTTTTATTGTGAATCTCGACAAGATCGAGTCTATCCGTAACCACCGGATCAGCATAGGGAAATTTGAGATTCCTGTAAGCGACAGCAGCATGGACAGCCTTTTAGATGCCATTAAGTACAACAAATAACCTTTCACCTATGAAAAAAAATCTATTCTTCGTCAGCCTGCTGCTGATCAGTATAGGCGGTTTCTCCCAGGGGCAGCGCCAGGCTCCACCGGCCCAAAAAGCGGATGCTCCTGCTGAAGCCAGGCCCAAAAGCGACGCCCCCGTTTCCAAATCAAGAATGCTTGATCCCGATATGACCGTGGTGACAGAGGCCGCCGTTACCATTAAGGGACAGCGTGTACCGTACAAGGCTATAGCCGGTACACAACCCGTATGGGATGAAAACGGCAAGATCATCGCATCGTGCTTCTATACCTATTACGAAAGAACCGACGTAAAAGACAAAAGCAGGAGGCCCCTGGTTTTCTCCTTTAACGGAGGGCCCGGCTCGGCTTCAGCCTGGATGCACCTGGCCTATACCGGTCCGAAAGTGCTGAATATTGATGATGAAGGATACCCCGTACAGCCATACGGCTATAAAGACAATTCGTACTCTATCCTGGATGTAGCCGATATTATCTTTATAGACCCGGTAAATACCGGCTTCAGCAGGATTATCGACAACAGTGTGCCTAAAAGCACCTTTTTTGGAGTAAATGCCGATATCAAGTACCTGGGCGAATGGCTGAATACATTTGTGAGCCGGGTAAACCGCTGGGCTTCGCCCAAATACCTCATCGGCGAGAGCTACGGCACCAGCCGCGTTTCAGGCCTTGCCTATGAATTGCAGAACAATCACTGGATGTACCTGAACGGCGTGGTGCTGGTATCTCCTACCGGTCTGGGCATTGAGCGCGACCCGGTGAACTCTGCCGGCCTCATGCTGCCCTATTATGCCGCTACCGCCTGGTATCATAAAGTACTGGAGAGCTCGCTTCAGTCAAAAGACCTGCTCGACATTCTTCCTGAAGTGGAGAAATTCACTATTGAAGAATATCTTCCCGCACTCAACCAGGCCGGAAGCATGAGCCCTGAAAAACGCAAAGCCATTGTTTCCAGGATAGCCCGTTATTCCGGGTTAAAAGAAGAGGTAATCCTGCAGAATAATCTCCAGATCAGCACCAACCTGTTCTGGAAAGAGCTTCTGCGCGACAAAGGATACACCATTGGCCGCCTCGACTCACGGTACCTGGGCATTGACCTGAAAGACGGAGGCGAGAGGCCCGACTTCAACGCCGAGCTGACCTCATGGCTTCACTCGTTTACCCCGCCCATCAACATGTACCTGAGAGAAGAGCTGAAATTTAAGACCGATCTGAAATACAACATGTTCGGGCCGGTACATCCCTGGACCCAGGACAGGACCAACCTGGCCGAGAACCTTCGCCGGGCCATGGCCGCCAACCCTTATCTGCATGTGCTGACCCAGTCGGGCTACTATGACGGAGCCTGCGACTACTTTAATGCCAAATACAATATGTGGCAGGCAGATCCGGGCGGAAAGCTGCAGGAAAGATTCCACTGGAAAGGCTACCGCTCCGGGCACATGATGTACCTGCGGAAAGAAGACCTGATCCAGGGCAATGAAGACCTCCGGGAGTTTATCAGGATAACTACGCCGAAAGAGGGGCAGGCAGCCAAATACTGATTACACCCCTCTTCCTGAAGAGTGTAGCAACGAAGGTGTCTGAAAAGCGTACAAAAGCAAGACATTGAAGATGAGGGCAAAGAAGCATACCCCAGTATGTAAATGAGCCCGGATTCCGAAAATGACGCAGCAGTTTGTGCCCTTTTCAGACACCTTCTTTTCTTTTTATACGTTATCTTGTAACAGAAGACATCAAACCGGAAATCCTATGATCTTTACCGAAAAAACACTATCCGAAGTCATGGAAGTACTCCGCCAGAGAGGCTATACCGAAGACTTCAACCTGCTGGAAGAACATATCTCCTACAAAAAAGACGGAGAAAAGGTAAACATTTCAGACATTGTTATTGACAAAGTTTACCGGTTTACGGGGCTTAACGACCTGGACGACGAAGCTACCCTGTATGCCATGCGTAACAAGAACGACGGCGCGATGGGCATCTTTGTTAACGGTTACAGCATCTATTCCGACCCGAAAGCCAATAAAATCCTGAGCCAGATCCCTATTCATGAAAACGATGAAGACGACTGGAGCGCCGGCACAAATAAATAATCCGCTGAATTGTTCGTATAACAAACGTTAGTGGTATATTTTTCTTAATTTTGCGGTCCATTGAAACAAAATCATGGCGACAAAAATATACCTCGACAATGCGGCCACCACACCCATAGACCCTGCGGTGCTGGAAGTGATGATGCCGTATCTTACCGATTTCTTCGGAAACCCCTCCTCCATTCATTCGCACGGACGAAAAGTGAAGTCCGCAATAGAAAATGCACGGAAGACCGTAGCTTCTGTCTTAAATACTTCACCGGGTGAAATATTCTTTACTTCAGGGGGTACCGAAGCCGACAATACGGCGCTTACCCAAAGCGTGGAAGCCCTGGGCGTAAAGCACATTATTTCCAGCCGCTTAGAACACCATGCCGTGTTGCACACCCTGGATCACCTCGAAAAAGCAGGAAAGGTCAGTGTAACCTACCTGGAGAATGACCAGGAGGGCGTGCTGAACATTGATGCTATTCCGGCGCTGCTTGAAAAGCACCCGCGCAGCATGATATCGCTCATGCACGGCAACAACGAAATTGCCAACCTGCTTCCTATTCAGAAGGTCAGCGGGATGGCACGGGAGCACGGGGCTGTTTTTCATTCAGACACCGTTCAGACCATGGGCCATTATACTTTTGACCTGCAGCAGCTGCCGGTTGATTTTATTGTAGGAGCTGCCCATAAATTTCACGGTCCCAAAGGCGTAGGGTTCCTTTATATTAACGGCAGGAATAAAATATCTCCTTTTATCCACGGCGGCGCCCAGGAGCGCAACATGCGGGGCGGCACGGAAAACCTGTACGGTATTGTAGGGCTGGCCAAAGCGCTGGAGCTGGCCAATGCAGGACTGGCAGAACACCAGAAGCATGTAAAAGGCTTAAAATCGCAGATGATCCGCCTCTTACAGGAAAATATACCGGGGGTATCTTTTAACGGAAGGTCGGCAGACGTGGAAAACAGTCTTTACACGGTTCTGAATGTGAGCTTCCCGGCCCATGCCGATAATGAGATGCTGCTTTTCAACCTCGACATCGAGGGGGTTTCCTGCTCAGGCGGCAGCGCGTGCTCCAGCGGTACCAACCAGGGCTCTCATGTGCTGAATGCGCTGAAGCTCGACAATGACCGCGCCAATGTACGCTTCTCTTTCAGCAAATTCACTACAGAAGAAGATATCGCGAATACCGTAACTATTCTCACGAAGCTGTTCGGTGCATCGTAATCCCGGAATTCAGGGGTGATCTACTGACTGAAAACAACAAACGTGCCTGAAAAACCCGGCAGCAAACAAAGCTGTTTACGGATTTTTCAGGCACGTTCTGCGTTCAGTTACCGGCCTTTTTTCTTGATAGCCAGGTCATGGGCCGTGTCGTAATACGACCGCAGGTTGGTCCAGTCAAAGACATCTGAAATATTCTCTACCCGGTTTCGCTGCATAATTCTCTCTCTCCGGTTCAGGGTAACAAACTTGAACATGATATCTGCCAGCTGATCGGCCGCTTTGTCAAAATTATATTCTTTCCGGTTCACCACATAAATACCCATATTTTCGTGGTCTGCCATGAGTCCCTGGATGTAATCTCCGAAGCCCGAGAGGTCACTGGTAACTGTAGGGATACCCCTTACAATACATTCAAGAGGCGTATACCCCCACGGCTCATAATAGCTCGGGAAAATCCCCAGGTGGCAGCCCCTTACAAACTGGCTGTATTCCAGCCCGAAAAGCGGGTTGGTAGAGGAGATAAAGTCAGGGTGGTAGACAAACTTTACGCGGTCCTGCTGGTGGTTCTGCAGGTTGGTCTGCTCAAAAAACCGTACGATATCGTCTTTCTCCTTTAAAATATGAGTTACTGTTCGCGGCAGCATCTTGGTTTTCCAGGTCTGGATGGTTCTGCGCAAACGAAGCCGCCAGTATTCGCTCACAAACTGGTTGAGGTCGGGCATGATGGTATCTTCGTTGGAAGCCGACGCATGAAACAGGTGCTCACCCACTTCTTTCTCAATCGACTTGCAGGTTTCCTCGATCTCTTCCATTACTGCCCTTGACTGCAGCACCTGGGGGTCAATGGAAAATACCGGGTTTCGTGTAATAATGAACATGACCACGGTAATATCCAGGCCCGACTGCACAATTTTGAAATTCAGCCGCTTCAGGGCTTCCAGCGTCAGGTCATATCCTTTATTTTTAAACTCGTACCGTCCGGAAGTAAAGAAATAAAGCGTATTATCAAGATCCCAGGAGTAGCTCTGGAAAAAATGCCCCATCACAAACTGGTTGATTTTCTGCTTGTATTTCAGGTGCAGGTTCTGAAACTCGTGCGTAGCGGCAAAACGGGTAATGTTAAGTCCGTTAGGGAGGATCAGGTCGCAGGTTCTCCCGTAAAACACTTCACACTCGCGGGCGGTAACTTCTGAAACCGTGGTCAGCACATTACATTGCTGCGCCGAAAGCCTTTCTATGGTAGCCTGGGCTTCTATCCCGTAGTGCCGGGCTTCCTTCTCCCAGTCATAGCCGGGCAGGTTTTCGTAGAAGTCGTCCACATTTCCTGCAATGTACCGCCCCAGCATGGTGGCATGGGTGGTAAAAACGGTAGCCACATTCACATTGTCTTTCTTCAGGTCAAGAAGGGCCGTTGAGGCCATCCATTCGTGGAAATGCACAATACACTCCTGGCTTCTCGGCTTGGCCTCGGCAAATGCCGTAATGTAATCTTTCACCATGCTGCCAAAGGCAATGACACTGTTGACCAGCAGCTCACTGTTCAATGTAGAAATCCGGTGCCGCTCCCAAAGATCATACTTAAGGGCATCAATTTTAGCCAGGGCCTGGTTGAAATCCACCAGGATAATATTCGGGTTTCCCGTCACCAGCCAGCGCCCGTAAAACGCCTCTATTCCCTTTGCACGGAGATCACGGGCAATCCGGGAAAAAAGGGAATCATCGTGATCGAGTCTTTCAAACTCAATGCTGGCGGTTTGCGGGAAATAAGGCCCGATCAGGCAATAATTCTCACCCCATTCCTCTACCATAGACGGCACTTTCGAGCGGATAACGGTGTAAATACCTCCTACCTGGTTACAGACTTCCCATGCTACTTCAAAAAGAATGGGCTTGAGGGTTTCGCGTTTGGTTATCTTAATGGTCTCCTCCTGTTCTCTTTTCAATCTGATACCAGACATAATGCATTCAATATTAATAGGTTTACGCTAACTACAGATACGCCAATCCATAGGTTTTGTACCAAAACACCTAAAAATAGTAATAAAATGGAACAAAACTATTGCGGAAGAAAAAATTATGTTAAAAATGCACTTTTAACGAAGGAATCCGGCAATATCTATCACCTACACGTAAGCATGCAAAGGCGGGGAAATACTTCAGGAGGGAAAAGAATATTTTTTCACTGCTTTTTCAAAATTCTGTGGTTTAATAAAACCCTGCTTCCGCTTGCTTACCCGGATGATTTCTACCCCCCCTGATTCGGTCAGGGATTCTTATGCTGCCCTCGCGGTGTATCTTGGATATGTTAAACCCTGGTTCAATTTCCTCAGCACTTACTATCCGGTCCGGATCATCCTGAACAATTTTTGCCCCTTTCTTCTATGCTCCTGTAAGACTGTTTTTAATGAAAAAAAATTGACCCGTAATGTGGTGCAAAATGTGGTGCACCTTAAAACAAAAAAGAGCTACATTTTCATGTAACTCTTTCATTTTCAAGCTCCCGAAGCTGGGCTCGAACCAGAGACCCTCTGATTAACAGTCAAAAAATGAGCTATTTTCAAACCTATTACTATCTAAAAATCAAATACTTACAAAATACACCAAAGTATCATTAATCATAAAATTCATGTTAAACAATGGCTTTGAGTGCACATTGGGTGCACGTAATCGGCCAAGAATTTTACGATTATGCTAGCGGAAATCAACCCCGGTTTTCTTATCAGTATTACGCTGGATAAGAGACGTCAGAATGCTGATAACACCTATCCTGTAAGAATCAGGGTTTACACACAGAAAGATTCAAAAAGAAAATTAATCCCAACACCTTATAATTTCACAGAGAATGAATTTGGGCATATCTGGCCCACTCAACCTAACAAGAAGACCAAACATTATAAAATATGGGAGGAGCTAAGGGACTTGGAATCCTCTGCACGAGACTTGGCAAAAACGATCATTCCCTTTTCTCTTTCTAAATTTGAGAGTCTCATTAAGGGAGAGGATATACAGCCAGATGTGCAGCAGGTTGCGCTGCAGGAACCGGGCCGGGTCAAGCCAGTTAATTACTATTTTGAGCAGAAAATTGAACATCATCTGACCAGAGAGGCCATCAGTACAGCCGAAAGCTATGAGCACGCTTTAAAGTGCTTATTGAGATACGCCAAAAAGGATGTTTTAGAATTTGAAGAGATCAACGTAAGCTTTCTTGAAGCCTTTGAGAAGTTTTGCCTGCACGAAGAAAGCAAATCTATTACCACCGTGGGCATCTATCTCAGGAACCTACGGGCCGTCTTTAATGATGCCGGTATTCCAAAGGAAAAGTATCCTTTTGGGGCGCGGAAGTACATCATCAAATCATCCCGGAAGGTAAAGAAGGTGCTTGACAATGATGTGCTCAAATTATTATTCACCGGTCAGCCTCTTACACCTGAACAACAGCGAGCTAAGGATTTCTGGTTTTTCTCTTACTTCTGCAACGGAATGAACATGAAGGATATCCTTAACCTACAGGTAAAAGATATCTCCGGTGACAAGCTGACTTTTGTAAGGGCGAAAACGGCCTCTACAAGACGGCAGATAGAACCTATTGAGGTTTACTTAAATGATTTTGCCTTAGATGTGATCCGGCGCTATGGCAATCTGAACCAAACGGGGAAGCAATTTGTGTTTCCCTATCTTAATCATGGTCTGACCGCCAAAAGGAAGAACGACCTCAAAAAACTCTTTACCCGGAGCGTAAACCAAAACTTCCGCAAGTACGCTAGGAGTTTAGGGATCGATGGCGATGTGTCCACCTACTACGCCCGTCATTCTTTCAGTACACATTTGATCCGGAAAGGAGTTAGTATAGCTGCTGTAGGTGAGGCACTAGGACATACCGATATCAAGACCACCATGAACTATTTTGCCGGTTTTGAGGATGAATCCAAAAGAGAGGTTGCAGAAAAGTTGCTGGATTTTGAGTAACTCATTAAATTTGATTAAGGACTGTTTATTATACAGTCCTTAATTTTTACCAAAGAGCTAATAAAAATGAAAACAGACTTCTTAGTAGACTTTTTTAAGGAAATAACAAGTGAAAGTCTGCACAGGGAGGCTATTGAATATCTTCATTCATTTCCGCTTTCCGAGCAAAGTGCTAAAGCTATAGAAGCTCTAGGAGATAAGGCCACATCCCCTAGTATTGATTTGGCAGATTATTCAAGAGTTTTCCCCAAGAATGGTAATGGTGAGTTAATGGAAATGGATGCAGATTTTTTTATCTCTAATTATTATACCACCAAAGTAGATCAGTTCACAAAAAAATTGTTGAAGGACTTTGAAGTGTTCTTGTCAGATACCGACTTGTGTGGTTCTGATAATGGAAAAGTTGAGGCATTAAAAAACGTCCTTAATAGTTTAAACCACGCTGCTTATAAGGTTTTAGATATTAGAATACGGTTCCCAGAAATTAAAGAAGCTATCCTGGACACTATTTTTAAACTTATAGATAGGGTTATCCAGGAGCTTAGCCAATTAGATGTTCAGGAGTATCCGAAATATGACATAGATAAGCTAAAGGAATTTATTCGTGAGCCTTTTAGTGATATGCGAGAGGAGGAGACCGGCTTTGTGCATCTGATAAGTAACCGAAAAGAAGAAAACTATTACCTTTTCAATGTTCCTGAAGAAAAGATCCAGGATGATGTATCGTCTACTTTAAAATCTGAAGAACCCGATAAAGGTTATGAAGAATTTAAAACCGATAAAAAGAAACTATTTGAATTAGAACTAAAAAATCAAAGAGTATTTGACGATATGTCCTTTAGACAGTTTTATGAAAGACTTATTACTTTTAATAAAAACCCGGTAGCACTCCCCGTAGAACAAAGATTAAGGTTAAGTTATTCCATAGGGTGTAAAATGGAAATGTTAGGTACTTTACTAGATTGTATCTTTGAAAGCACATACTTTCAAGGAGACAGAGAAAAGTTTAACAACTTCATAACGGGGTGCCTTCTTGATAGAGGGGGAAAAGAGATCATCAGTGTTTCCTCTATTAGGAGAAAGCCTTCATAGGGCTTCTCACACACTTATTTTTTACATTCCTTACATACTTTTTTACATCTCTTACATACTTTATTATCAGTATTTTATAACAATTTATCTTCTTTTATGTTTGCATAAGATTTTTTTAAAGAAAAACTATATGCGAACAAAAACGTCTTCGGAACACTCCGAAATCATTCAGCAGGTAGCCCCAAAAGGGCTCCCAAATGTCAGTTCTACTTTACCCACGGCTAAGGTCAAGGGGTTTGATACTGAAGAGTATCTTAATGTGTCTGGGTCAGTAAAGTATATCCCACTGTCTGATAAAACTACCTATCAGAGAACTGCGGGCGACTCTTTCTCTCACAACAAAAGAGATTATATTCTCACATTTGAGAGGTCAGGAAGGTATCAGCAGCTAAATGATGGTAAAATTTTAACCTCAAACTTTAGAAGTTGTAAATGACGAAAGATCAACTCTTAGAAAAAACAAATGGTGGAGAAGCTGTCTTCAAGTACTATCTGCCAGAATTTGATGGAACTTCGAAACCTTTCTTATCACCTTTACGGGCTGAGAAAAATCCAAGTGCCAGCATATCTAAAGTGGACACCGGGCAGTACCTGCTCAAAGACTTTGGTACCGGGGAGGCATTAAATTGTATAGATTTTATAATGAAGAGAGGTGGTCTTACTTATGACCAGGCTATAGAAAAGATTGTAAAAGATATGAAACTCAATGCCAAAAAAATGAGCGAAAACAAAGCAGCTTTGGAGCTGAAAATTGCAGGTTCTCCAATTAATTATTTCAATGACTATTGCCCTGCGGAGCGGATAGGAGAATACCTGGAGCGATACGATATATTAAATATAGAATCTTATACACATAATGGACATATATATACAGGATCAAAGGATAACCTCATTGTTGGATTTAAAATAGCCGACAACTGCTACAAGCTCTATCAACCAGAAGGGCGAGTTAAGCATATGTGGCTGGGAAAAGAGAATAAGCCTTCAGACTATCAGGACGTGTGGGGAATACAGCAACTGCCTAAGAAGTGCGGTACCATTGTGATTGTCGAGGGGTTAAAAGATGCCTTCGTGACCAATGTGAATCTAAATCACAAGGACATCTATGCCGTAGGGGTGGATAGTGTCCATACGTCGATACCGGCTGCCACTATAACAGATTTGAAATCCAGGTGCAGAAATCTGATGGTGTGCTACGATACCGATACGACAGGTGTTGACGGGGCTAATAAGGTAGCGCAGCAGCATAACCTGAAGGTGTGTACTCTACCTGATGCTCTGAAAGAATACGGGGGCAAAGATATTTCGGACTGGTTTAAAGCCGGACTGGATATTGAGCCACTTGAACAGGCTTTAGCTAATGCTCAGGTACACACCTCCAGTGTGGCCAGCGAATCGTCATCAGTCAGCCTGGATAATAATTTACGCCAGATGCTTGAGATGGAAAAAGCCCTCAAAGATAGGGCGAAAAACACAGAGAGACCGGAACCGCTTATTACGTTTCAGGGAAACCCCGTGATTATCAAAGGCACCATCAATGCTATAATGGGTAAGCAGGGTAGCCACAAAAGCCGCTTGGCTGGTGGGTTCGCTTCCCTGATGTGTTCAGACAGGAACTCAATTGAAGGGGGCATGGGTTTTGAAAAACCGAATGGTTCTCCCGCTCACGTAGTTTACATTGATACAGAGAGGAACACCCTGCTGGAATTCCCCCCGGCGATAAGTGCCATTCAAAGTCATAGTGGGAATGAAAACGTGGAGGAATATTTTCACCCGGTATCAGTGAAAGGGTTCTCCCGGGGTGACAGGCTCGAAATGATTAAGACGTATGTAGATTATCTTCAGGAGAAAACCGCAGATCACCTTGTGGCAATAATTGATGTCATAACTGATTGCGTAAAAGACTTTAATATCCCCAGTGAAACGCTGGATTTGTTTGACTATCTGGGTAATCTGGCTGAAGAAAAGGACATTACGATCATCGCCGTTATTCACCAGAATCCAGGAAGCGACAAAGGGCGGGGGCATACAGGAACTGAGCTGGGGAATAAGTGTAGTACTGCTATGTCGATCAGCTACAGTGGTCAGTATGATCTTTCCAAAGGAATCGTAACATTGAGCTATCAAAAAAACCGGCATTCTAAACGGCTTCCGAACCAGTTCTTGAAGTACGATGAGAAGGCGCAAATGTTAGTGGCCCTTTCGGAAGAAGAAGCTAAGAGCCTGAAAGCGAGCAAAAGAAAAGCAGACGTCATGGATGTGAAGGCTGCGCTGTTAGAGATTATGCCAGAGTCTGGCAAAGAGTATTCTCAACAGGAAGTAGTTAACCAGTTGATAGATATTTTTGATTGCACTAAGAATACGGTCAAAGATAGGCTAGAGAAGATCATAGAGGAAAATAATGGAGAGTTTGAAGATGAAGAAGGTAGAATCTGGAAATTCAGTATTCTACCCAATAAAGGGAGTAAGACCTACTATACTCTAAATAGGGTTGAAATGAAGGAGGAATGATCATCTTCGCCCGGCCGGGTCATCCTGGTCGGGCTTACCCCTTCCCATTTGCAGAGAAAAAGAAAGAATTGACCCACCCAACCAAAAAAATCTCTTATATATATGTATTGGTTTGGTTAGGTATCTATATCTATGTATATACATTTAAAGTCAACCAAAACAATATGTATATATAGGATAGGATTTTGGTTGGCTTGCTTTTTTTTCTTTTCTCCGGAAAATCACAGATTTGCAAAAATGTAACTTATAAATTACCTTTGTAAAATGAAAGTAAGGGAAGTCATAGCTTTTAAAAACTACTTTGAGGATTTTCTCACTGAACAACCACGAAAGGTTCAGGACAAAATCTTTAAGATAATTGAAGCTATAGAAACTCTGGAACGCGTTCCGGCCAATTATCTGAAACATTTAGTTGGAACTAACGGATTGTACGAAGCTAGGATTCAGCTCGGCTCTAACATCTGGAGAGTATTCTGTTTTTTTGATGGGGAGAAATTGGTGGTTTTGATGAATGGATTTCAGAAAAAATCACAGAAAACCCCTAAGAATGAAATAGACAGAGCGTTAAAAATTATGGATGAATATTACGAACAAAAATCTAATTGATATGGAAACTAAAAGCTGGAAGGAGATAAAGGATAATGTTTACGGAGCAGTAGGAACCGAACGGAGAGACGAGCTTGAAAGAGATTTTGAGTCCTTTAAAATAGGCCTGCTTCTAAAAAAAGCCCGTGAAGAAAAACAATTAACCCAGTCAGAGCTTGCTGGTCTTGTGGATAAGAAGCGGGAGTATATTTCAAGAGTAGAAAATAATGGTAGCAATGTTACCTTAAAAACACTATTTGATATTGTAGAAAAGGGATTAGGAGGAAAAGTAAAGATTTCTATTGAGGTCTAACTTACACAGTTCATATTACACCCTAACCTTCAAGCTCTTTTAGAAAAAGAGACATATCCTGCTCACTAATAGCAATTTCAGGATGGTTGTCCATTTCTCTTTTTCGCTTTAAAACTTCCTCCTTTTGCCACTCCGGGATATTCTCCGAAAACACATCTTTCAGAAAGTCTACGTAGTCATTTACCTGATTCAAAAGATTCTCAGGAAGTGTCCGCAGGTTTCGTTCGATATCTTTGATGGTGACTTCCATTGGGAAATAATTTTTACCAAATTTACATTAAATCAATTAAAGCCACATGGTTTTTATAGTTATCGGTGCCTGGCCGATAATGGCATTAACAAAGCTGTGGAACATCACCAGATATTCTATAGGGATACTGCTGCTGCACCCGCACCACCGCGAACGCTTCTCCTTAGGAGACCATCCGCCTTACCAGGCGTTAAGGGTTTATTTTTTCATGTTGATCTAATTGTAATTTTCAAAGAATATTTATATTTGTATCGTACCAAAAAATATTGGATGAGATAAAACTGTAGAAAGACATATAAAATATTAGCGTTTCGCTTTAAGATTTTCCCGTAACAGAAATCGACCAAATTTTTAGCAACACGGGGAAAGTGAAAAGTGGAAACGCCTACGAAAACGTGGGCGTTCCTTTTTGCTTTGTGTTGTGGGTTCTTGGTCGAACCTCTGTTACAGGCAAAGGGAATTAGCCCACGTTTTTTGTATTTACTATGTCAATTTCTAAAAATAAACAAATGTGTCTTATGCTAAAAAGGAATCCTGATGCCTGATAAGTAAGGAAAATATAAAAAATAAACAATGAAGAAATTTATTTTTACTCTAGCTGTAACTATGTCGGGTATCACCGCATTTTCACAGGATATCATCCGCACTCATAAAGGAGAAACCATTGAGGGGAAAGTAACCGAAATGGGAGATAGAACCATTAAGTTTAAGTATTCCGGAGAGGATATGATTAATTCATTATCTAAGAATTTGGTCTCTGAAATAAAATTTGAAAGTGGGAGAACCCAAAAGGTCTCTGAAAAAATTGAGATTAATGGAGAACAAGATTGGGAAAAAGTAATAATCACAAATCTTGAGTCCGATGTTGCAGGCTTAACACGCGTTGGAGAAATTATGGCTAAGGCCCAAAATAACTGGAGTTACACAACTAATGTAGGAAAATTAGAGAAGAAGGCAATGGATAAACTCAAAAGAGACGCTGCTAAACAAGGATGCCATGCTATACTCATTTTGACAACGACCAGTAAAGCGGGTAACAACCGTGAGACATTGAGTGGTGCCCCTAAAGCTAGTGTAACGGGTGTTATGTACAAATATTAATAATTGATTTGTGAAAAGGAGTATTGTAAGAATTACGGATACAATCTTATCTAAGAAACAACTCATTAATATATGCTCATATAGAAAGTCGTTTGACCATCTACCTACAGAACACTGCGTTAATGAGCTGGTACATAAAGAGCAAGTTTAATATACCTACAAGATTTAATTAAATAAATAATGGAAGATTTTTATCGGAATTATAAGTTTGAAAATGGATACATAAGGCTTATTAATGAATTGATTGAGTCGAAATTAATACCTGATCCTTTTTGCAATTCAAAAAGTTTAATCATAGAAGATATTGAAGGTAAAGGTTTGTGTTTTTGGATCCGTGAACCAGAGCTTATTCTTTTTCACAATAATTTGAAGAAGTGCTTGGATGATAATATTTCGGAGGAATTAAAGAGAAGTCTAATATTCCTGATTAATTGGATAGCCGCCTCTCCATTTTGGGGAAAAGACAAACTTCCGTTTGAAAAGCTACTACAAAGAGGATCTAAGTTTCCCAATTGGAAGGTTTATGTTTCCAGTTTCCCAATCAAAGCTTATATACAGCCTCAAGATTTTGGCTTGGATTGGATCCAAGATAAATACTCATATTTTAATCTAAGTAAAGAGAATGAAATGCTATCACAAATTCCAACTTTTAAAGATATGGATAATTATATAAAAGTTTGGAAAGCATATTCACTAAAGGAAAGATGGGAAATCGCTGGAAAAACTGATGAAATGGTAGGAATGGGAGCAAAACTTTACAGGGAGGATGATATTGAGGGTGCTATAACCTATTTTAAAAAGGCATTAATAAACATGCCTATCAACAATGATGCTTTTAACAACCTGGCAGTTTGTTTTTCCCAAGAGGGCTTTGATTCAATAGCAAGTGAGATGGAAGATAAACGAGAATATGCAAAAATGTTAAAAAGCAGAATGTGACAATTTTAGTTTAAAACATGGGGTTCTACCAATTATCTAAGACAAAAAGACATGGATAAAAAATACCGGGTGCATAACTCAACAATTTTGACGAGCATTACCCAATTGCTTTTTAGACTATATACCGTTAAGAGTTCTCTAAAAGGTTTTTACCTTTTCCCCTTCTTAATATTTTTAGCATCATGTGACAACAAAGACATAACCCCAAAGAAGTTTATAGGGAAGTGGTCGTTATCGACTGATTATTATTATGAAGAAAGTGGAGGCGTCAAGAAGTATGAAGGAGAAGACAAGTATAATCCGTCTGATGAATCTATGAGCCTCCATTTCACTTCTAAAGATGAAGTCTTATATAAATTAAGAAGCCAAGTTCTTACATGTAAATACACTTATACAGAATCTACAAAAAAAATAACCATTATTGATAAGTATAACCTCAGTTATGTTTACGAAGTAATCTCACTAAATTCCAAGCAGATGAAGCTCAAAACGAGCTATTACTCGGATTATGCAAATGCAAATCGGGTTTCGGAGAAAACGCTTGTTAAACTATAAATGGCTAATTTACAGAATCTTATTTGTTAAAAGTAACCTTCAATAACCCTTTTTAGAAGACAATACAGATCTATTATGAATATTTTAAAATTGAAATACTTTCACCATTATATTTTATTTGGGATATGCTTCTTCTTTCTTAGTTCCTGCCAAAAAGATGACGTAGGAACTAATAAATTATTAGGAAAATGGAGTATTTACAAAACAAAAGTAAGTGCGGAAGGAAAGTATGCTGTTTACGAATTTGATCCTGCTGATGAGATTGCGATTTATAATTTTACTTCGGATAAAGAAGGCTTTTTGAAAGGCCGATCGGACGAAGAAGGAATAGTAAAATTTGAATATTTTTTTGAAGAATCAACAAAGCAATTAAAGTTAACCTATAAAGACATGGAAACTTCAAAGGGAGTCTATGGTGATTATATAGTCCTTTGGGAGATTATATCCTTGACTTCTAAAGAACTTATATTAACCGGCATGGATTCAATTGATGGTGTTTCTACTCAATATACACATACGCTTAGAAAACAAGATGACTTAGCAACTAATGAAGTATTAAGAAATAATGAATTATTAGGAAAATGGAGCCTTTACAAAGTTGAATCAAATTTTCCATGGACGTCTGGTGAATTTGATCCTGCTGATGAGTTGGTTACTTATAATTTTACTTCTCATAGTGAGGGCTTTTATAAATGCAAAAACTCTATTCAGGGGGAATCGTTGGGCTATATTTTGGGCTATGGGGTACCTCATAAGTTTACATATTATTTTTATACAGCATCAACAAATTATATAGAATCAACAAAGCTATTAAGTTTAAGTTTTAAAGATCCAAGAGGCTTTGGTTCTATTACTCAAGATTTTAAGGTTGTTTCCTCGACTTCTAAAGAGCTTATATTAAGAACTGGTGATGGCAGCACCGGGCAGCAATATGATTATTTTATAGAATATACCCTTAGAAAGATGTAGTTCTTGCTTTTGATTTAACAGACCATTGAGAGATAGGATAATAATATTTTACAGTCCAGGTCTCATTTTTCAGCTACGTTTTAATATGCGTTAAACACGCTTTCTGACGACAATTTTCAAACCAAATTTTTTAATGAAGTACTATTATACTTTTATTGGGATATGTTTATTCTGCTTTAGTTCTTGCAAAAAGGATAATGTAGAAACTAATAAATTATTAGGTAAATGGGGCTTAGCAATGTACCATAATAGTGTAACCAGTGTTGGGAACAATGTATTAGTATATGAAGAATTTAATCCGAATGATGAAGTGGGAACACTGCATTTTACTTCTGATAGAGATGGCTTTTCAAAAGAAGGCGATTCATTAATTACGAAATTTAAGTATCAGTATACGGAATCAACTATGGAATTAAAGTTTCTCTTTGAAGATAGCCAGTTAAGGTGGGGAGAGGTAACTTCAGAGTTGAATTATAAAGTCATAATTCTAAACTCTAAAGAATTGAAAATTAAATATATAACTAAATTTGGCGCTGTCCATGAATGGCTCTATATAAAGTTGTAGTCTTCGCTTTTGATTTAATAGACTATTGAGAAATACGATAATAATATTGTACAGAATGTACGCAATGCAATTTTTACTAATATCCTGTAAGAAGTTATCCATACAATTTTCGATTTTATCCACATACCCCCGGCCCTAGGTTGTAGTTAGACCCCTACGATTCCGAGATATGGCCTTATCCCCCTATGGTTTAAATGAGAGTAAGAAAGTATCAGCCTAAATTTAGATACTTTTTAGGATTAGTTGCCTAACTAATTTCTAAATATCTCAAGTTTAAACTATAGCATTAAGTCTGTCTCTCGGTAATTATTTATTAACTAAAACCTTTTAAAACGATGGTAAACGTAATTGCATTCCAAAAGAGAAAATCCTTGGAAGGAAGAGAGTATTTTGCTATTCAGCTTCAATCAGATGAAATTGAGTTTAACGTTTCAGAAACTACCGGCAGGCATTATGCTACCTTAAAGAGATGTTGGATGAGTACTACCTTTGATGAAGCTACTTGTAAGATGATGATAGGTAAACAGATGCCTGGTACAATCATTAAACAAGAGTGTGAGCCTTATTCTTATGTTAATGAGGATACTGGTGAAGAAGTGATGATCAATTTCAGGAATACATTTGTTCCTATTGAATCCGGAGAAAGGAAAATAGTTGGTGAGGCTCTTGATGCCTGATCTAACCCAGCCAACCAAAATCTCTCCTATATATATGTATTTATTTGGTTAGGTTTACTTATAAATCTATATCTATAGAGATAACCAAAACAATATGTATATAAGGGGTAGTTGTTTTGGTTGGCTCACTTTTCTTCTTTCTCTGGGAGAGATATGAAAATAATTTGTAAGAAACTGAAAAGCAGCATGAAAGTAGCTTTATATATGAAATTTCGTATATTTGAAGATTAGCAGTAATGGCAAATAAAGACAGTTTTCGGGAAGAGGTCAGAATAAATTAATTACGGAAAATGTAAAAATAAATATAAGTCAATCTCAAAATTATGACTGTAACAGAAGCAATAACCCTTGTAATATCAAGTTCAGTTTTATCCGCAATTTTAACGGGATTAGTTAGTCTTAGAATTCAAAGTTTAAACTACAAACAGGAATATTACAAAAAGATAATTGAACGCAGGATTTATGCTCAAGAGGAGATTCTGAACTTATCTAATGAATTAAGTATACAAGTAAAACTAGATAATGGTGCTTTATGTAATAGAATTTGTGCCACAGGTGAAGATCATTTTAATTCAATTGTAATACTTGTTGGAACATCTGTTAACGTCTCCTTTTGGCTTAGTAAAAAACTATCTGACATTTTACTTGAATTAAATATTTTCCTCTTAAATGAAATATCGCACAATATAAAAGGTAAGAGTCAAGAGGAACGAGATTTATCTTTGATAAGCTTGGGTATACAAAACCATGAAAAAATTCGTGAATACAGGAAGAGTATTGAAAGCCAATTAATGAAAGACTTTGGAAATGCCTTTGATGTAAAGTCATTCATTAGGTCAAACTATACATACGAAGACAAGTTATACTGGTTAAAGAAATAGTGGAAGTTAAATCCATTGTTTATTATATACTCCCCAATACTACCTCTTCTAATAACCTGATTATTTTTTTCAACCATTAACATTTTGCGAACAATGAATATAATTGATTTTGAGGGGAAAGTCCCTCTTGAAATTATTGGTATTTTAGGAGAATTAATTGAAAATGCCGGAGAGGGAAATGATCTTTCGCAGCTTGAAAAAAGTATTGAAGTATCGTTAACATTCATAGAGAGTGAAAACTTTAGTGACAGAGAAAGGGGCCTCTTGAATTATAATATTAGTAATGCGTGGTCATATATCCAACGGATAAAATTCCCTAACGAAGAGTTTCCTTTAGAAACGGTAGAGTTGGAAAAGCAGATTATACATTTGAGGATTGCCAACAATTTGATGGCAGAGACTGACGACGATTTTAATAAGTGTCAAATATTAACTAATCTTGGAAATCTCTTTAGTCATATTGGTAGATTTTCCGAAGCACAAGAGTATTTTAATCAATGTTTAGAAATAAACAACGATTTTGGTATGGCAATTGGCAACCGAGGCTTTGGCTTGTATTATTATGCTAGGGTAATCTTTGATCCAATACAACAATTTATGTTCATGAAATATGCAAGAAAAGATCTCATGAATGCAATGTTATCAAAACAGGTATACAATGAAGCAAAGTATGCTTTCGGTGAAATGATACAACAGATCGAAAATGCTTTTTCTGTTGATGACTTAAACGATTTTAGAAGCTATAATAATTTCTATCGAGGTATTAAGAAGAATGAGAAGGAGTATAAGGAATGGTGCGCAATTAATAAGCTGTTTATAAATCCCTTAAATGATATTCTTACAGAAAGTGTTATCGCGGAAGATTCCTTATTCATTCCGACATTGATATGGAACCCAAATGAAAAGCTATTTTTTCAAAGCATGTTTAATCAATTAAAACAGGAATATACCAGTGCAAGATTTCTGTTTTATGAGGCTCTTCAAAATTACCATCCTCATTTTGCTGATAAAAATGTAGTATTAATGGATACTTTAGATTATTCAGTTTATTCATTTACTTTAGAAAAGATAAAGATGGTTTTCAGAGTATGTTATTCAGTGTTTGATAAAATAGCATACTTTTTAAACAGATATTTAAATCTTAAATTAGATGAATACAGAGTGAGTTTTAGAACAGTGTGGTATACTAATTTAGATAAAAACAGAGGGTTAAATAATCAGTTTTTAATAACTAAAAATTGGGCTATTCGTGGACTTTTTTGGTTAAGTAAAGATTTATTTGAAAAAGAATTTGACTCATCAATTGAGCCTGACGCAAAAGAAATTGCATCAATTAGAAACTTTATAGAACATAAGTCCTTTAAAATTGTTGAATCTTTTGAGGATGGTTGGAGTGAAAAAACTGAAACCTTTGAGATTGATCGAGGACTGTTTTACGATAAGACATTTCGGCTTTTAAAACTAAGTAGATCAGCTATATTGTATTTGTCTTTCTTGATTTACGATGAAGAAAGGAAAAAGATAAACCATGACCCAAGTATACCAGCAGTTCCGATAAACTTTATTCCAATTGAGGATAATGAGAAAATATAGTTTTACGGGTCAAATCTAATTCAAATTTTTAGCTCAATATAATACAAACAATATATGAAACAACTTAAACAAGTCGAACTAAAGCCATTAACCAATTTTGACAGCCTAAACTTGAACGTATCATCTGAGAAAAAGTATGATTTGACAGATCTAGATGAGGAACAAACTAATAAACTTTTCACCCAAATATATGAGATTATAAGCAAATCACAAGGTGCAATTATTGGTAGTAATATAGGGGATAATACTTATGTAAATACACAGATAAAAAGCTCAAGTAGTAAAAGTAAAATCTTTACATTTCCAGAGCCTAATCCTATTTGTATTTATTACAATTCTGCAAACCGTCATCTCCAGCAATCATACGCTTTAAAAAATAAATTCTTTACAGAGGAACAGCATTTTGACACTGACTATCATTACGACAATTTTATAGAATATTTTCAGGAAACTTCCGAAGGAGTGATTCTATTAAGCACAACAATAGAAGGTTTTATTAATCAACTTTTACCAGACTCTCTGGAAATTGAAATTAATGGAATTAAGAAGAATAAAGACGAAATAGAATGGTTAGATATTAATACAAAGCTTAGACGAGTATTACCCTATATAATAGGAGTGGACTTTCAACAAACTAATCCAAAGGATTATGATAACATTTGTTTAGTAATAGACTTAAGAAATGATTTAATCCACTTAAAGAAAAGCATTGCACCAAATATTACATACTATCAACTCCTTTTCAAGCGATTGATGGACTTTAAGCATATAACTTGTTCAGATAGTGTTTATACTTTCGTAAATACTATGGTCCCTGACTATTTTGTAGAAAAGAAATAAATTGGAGAGTCTTTTTGTGAAAATTGTCAAAAAATATCTCAACGTATAGGATATAGTTCATTTAAAATCTTTCAGAGCAAACTCACCCGGGTTTGCTCTTTTTTTATTCACTTAAATCAAACGTTTATGAAAATCGAACTCGCAAAACGAGAGCAGGCCAAGATTAAGATTGGCTTGCAGGGGCCGAGCGGCAGTGGCAAAAGTTACAGTGCCTTACTTTTGGCTTATGGCCTGACCAATGACTGGTCAAAGATCGTGGTAATTGATACGGAGAATAAATCTTCCAGTCTATATTCACACCTGGGAGACTTTAACATCCTTGATCTTAAACCTCCTTACAGCCCGGAAAGGTATATCGAAGCTATTAACCTGTGTGTAAGGCATGGTATGCAGGCTATAATCATTGACAGCATTTCAATGGAGTGGGAGTATATCCTTGATGCTCATTCACAGCTTACCGGTAACTCTTATACCAACTGGGCAAGGTTTACACCAAGGCATCAGAAATTCATTCAGGCAATCCTGCATGCTGATATCCATATCATCTGTACACTCCGGTCTAAGCAGGATTATGTGCTGACAGAAAATGAGAAAGGTAAGCTGGCTCCTGAAAAGGTAGGGATGAAAGCTATTCAGAGGGATGGAACGGATTATGAACTTACCTTGATGTTTGAGCTGGATATCAAGCATAATGCCATCACCACCAAAGATCGCACAGGTCTGTTCTCAGGTAGGTTACCTTTTCAGATCACAGAAGATACCGGCAAAGAGATTCTGAACTGGTGTCAGACAGGTGAAATCGTAGTTAGAGACTATGAGACCCTGATTAAGAGCTGCAATAACCTACAAGAACTTCTTTCCTTATTTGAAAGTGTTTCTAAAGAGGTACAACAGCAGTTTAACTCTGATTTTACAAAAAGAAAACTTCAGTTAACCCCAAATTATGCAAGTAATGGAATTAGTTAAAGTAGATCGTCACCTCGTCACCGGGGAGCAGTCATCAACAGAGCTGCCTTTCATAGTGGCCAATACCAGCCCTATGAGTTTGTTTGAGCTGGAACATGAGCATATCATTCCGGTATTTGTAAAGGATAATGAGCCTGTGATATCGCATCAGGACTTCATTAACTGCGTTCAGGAGGTATCAGGACAGGTATTCCCTCATGAGACCATTTTAAGGCCTTCTATTCGTGTTTCTCACCCAATCAAAGGCAGAATACCCGAAGCGAAAGATAAGCCTGCTAAGGAGCTGTTAGAGCATGAGAAGACCATCTATTATGAGCGGATGGCCTTTGTGTTGGAAATACCCTCAATCAGTTCTACGATCAACGGCAATAAGCTCAATCTAACGATAGGCGGTATTAAGGCCTACAACTTGGATAACCTGTACAATCGCAAAGGATCAGACGAGCATTTCAAGGTATTCATCGGCTTTCAGAATAAGGTATGCTGCAATATGTGTATTTGGTCAGATGGTTATACTGGCACTATCAAAGCAAGGAATATCACAGAGCTGATGAAGCAGATTTTTGCATGTTTTGCATATTTTGCACGGAGTGGTTTTGAGAATCAGTTAACGCTTTTGAGGCAATTTCCGGAATACTACCTGACAGAAAGCCAGTTCGTAACCTTTCTGGGAAGAACGAAGCTGTACCAGTACCTGCCTTCACAGGAGAAGAAGGGTTTACCTGAATTTATGTTTGGAGAGAACCAGTTAAGTATGGTAGCAAGAGATTACCTGGCTGATGCAGATTTCAGCAGAACAGATACAGGAGATATAAGTCTGTGGAACCTGTATAACCTATTTACAGGAGCCAATAAGATGTCTTATATCGACAGCTTCCTGAACCGGGGATTAAATGCATCACAGGTTATTCATCACCTGACAGAATCTTTCAACAAAAATGAACCGAGCTGGTTTCTCACATGAACAAACCGTTTAAAGTAATAGACCCTTTCTCAATATTGTTTGTGGATCGGGTAGGGAAACTAAGGAGGGCATATTGCCCTTTTTTTGTGCGCTGTAGGAGCCCGGTAGATCGTTACGTTCTCAATCAGATGGTGGCCGTTGAAATGGTCAAGAGCAATGGAAATGATAGTTCGATAGAGTTTCTTATATCCGGAAGAAGTTATCAGCACCGTTTCTTTGAGATAGTAAGCTGAGTGCTACGATTACCTACCTTTTAATTTTTAAAATTAGAGGGTAGGGTTCTTTTAATTTAAAAGATTAATTCATTTTTTAGATTAAATTTGAAGTGTAAGAAACTAAAAACGATTAATGATATACTTTGGTTAAAAGTATAGATAATTGGATAGAAAATATGAAGCGAGAATCGGGTGCACATCGGGTGCACCTTAAAACAAAAAAGAGCCACATTTTCATGTAACTCTTTCATCTTCAAGCTCCCGAAGCTGGGCTCGAACCAGCGACCCTCTGATTAACAGTCAGATGCTCTAACCGACTGAGCTATTCGGGAATTCCGTCAGGAGGAAGACCTCTCTGAAATGGTGGTGCAAAGGTAGATCGATTTTTAATACCAGTCAAGAGTTGCTCCTAAAAAAACCTAAATTATTTAAGAGGCCCGGGTTGCTGTAAAAGCAGAAGAGCAACTTCCGTTAGCAGAAAGTTGCTCTTCGCAGACTTGTGTTTTCAGAGAAGCCTTACGCCATAGACATTCTGGCAAATACCCGGTTCAATACCTTAAAGTATATCTGGCCGAACTTGTCGTAACACCACATCTTCAGATCTTTGATTTCATTGGGTAATAGTTCCTTAATTCCCTTTCGTAATTCTTTCTCAAACAGCACCTTGTCAAAACTTACTTTTTCTAAAATTACTTTGATGTATTCTAACATAATTATAGAGTATTTAAGCGTTTAACATGATAACGAAAATACACAAAATTTTATTAAAAATATATCAAAAATTGATCAGACTTTTTTCAAGAACGTCATCCAGGTTTTTTTTCTCCTGAAAGAGCTCTAAAATACGGGCAAGAACCTCTTCCACTACCGCATCCGGGCACGATGCCCCGCACGTAAGAATGATTTTCGGGTTCGGAAGTTCCGCCAGGTAATCATGGGAAAGCACCTCACGGCCTTCGTGAATATCAAAATGAACAATTTCCCGGTCAGAAAGAATGCCTGCCGCCGATTTGATAAAATACGTAGGAATTTTCTGTTCAAGCAGCTCTACCAGGTGCGTGGTATTGGAACTGTTATACCCTCCTACCACAATGGCCAGGTCGGCCTCCTCCTGCATCAAAGCATAGGTAGCATCCTGGTTGTCGTTGGTAGCATAGCACAGGGTATCTTTGGTGCTTGCAAAATGCTGTGATACCGTGCTGTCATCCAACCCGTAAAACCTGACCAGCTCTTCTTTCAGGTAATTGGCGATCTCCTGGGTCTCAGACGCCAGCATGGTTGTCTGGTTAACCACGCCCAGCTTTACCAGGTGCTTTTCCGGGTCAAACCCTTCGGAGTACCGGCCCTCAAAACGCCGGTAAAATTCTTCTGCGGGTTTTTCTTTGCGGATATACGCTGCCAGCTCCCGGGCCTCTTCAATATCTTTAATAACCACCGTATTGGCCTTTGATGTGCTGTGCGAAAAAGTAGCCCGGGTTTCCTCGTGGTTGGGCTTGCCGTGAACCACTACCGTATAGCCCCTTTCGCCTATCTGGTTAGCCCGATTCCAGACCTTTTCCACAAACGGACAGGTCGTATCATACCCGTAGGGGTTAATGCCGCGGGCCGACAGCTCGGCCTGTATCTCAAGCGTGGTGCCAAAGGCCGGTACGATCACAATATCATCTGAGTTCAGGGTTTCAAAGTCAATCAGCCGGTTGCCCCGGGTATCCATGAGAAACTTTACCCCTTCTGACAGGAGGTCGGTATTGACATCCGGGTTATGGATCATCTCGCTCAGCAGGAAAACCCGTTTCCCCCGGTTCTCGTTCAGAGTACGGTAGGCAATCTCCACGGCATTCTCCACCCCGTAGCAGAAACCAAAGTGGCGGGCGATGAGCAGGGTCAGCCGGTCAAATTTCAACACGGTAGGCTTAAAATTCCGTTTCAATTTGTCCTTTGTCCTCCGGGTTTCCTTTATCACTGAAATTACCGGGCTTTTAAACTTATCCGGAATATCAAATGTCTTCATTACTGTTCAAACATTACTCATTTTCAAAACCTGGCTATTCCGGGCTTTGTTCCAAAATTATGGAAATATTCTCGCGGAAGCATTTCATTTATGATTAATTTCGCGTTTCATCAGTAAAATTACCCCTACGGCTAATGGTCAAGAGGCTGCTTTTATTTCTTGTGTTTTCCGGAATAAATTATGGATTCTCTCAAAGTTCATTTATACCGCTGAACCACGATTCCGAATATTTCCTGGACAAGGTAGAAGTAAAAGCCGGCCGGCTTTCAAACGAGTTCCATACTTCCGTGCGGCCGTTCTCCCGCGAAGCGGTCAGCAAATACCTCTCAGGACTGAATTCGGGCGAATATTATAACCTTTCCTACATGGACCGGCGCAATATCGACTTTATAAAACAGGACAACTGGGAGTTTTTCGACGACTCGCTTCCGGCAGTCAGGAAACCCCTTCTCCGATACCTGTTTCGCCGGGAATCCGATTTTGTACATTATAAAAATGACGATTTCGATATTCATGCCTCACCCATTCTTTACCTGAGCCAGGGAAGCGACCCGGAATACGGCGATCACGAAAAGAGAACGGTCTTCAATAACACCCGCGGGGTGGAGATCCGGGCCCGGATCAACCGTAAAATTGGCTTTTATACCCTGTTAACCGACAATATCACTTCACCCGACAGCTACCAGGCAGATTATTTTAACCAGTACCTGGCTTTCCCGTACGAATCTTTTATTAAGATCCGGGATGACGACAGCACCCGCCTGCGCCTGAATTATTTCCAGGCACTGGGCTATTTTACCTTTAAACCCGTAAAAAGCCTGCAGCTGACCTTTGGCCACGACAAAAATTTCATAGGAAACGGGGTGCGCTCACTTATACTGAGCGATTTCAGCGCGCCTTACCTCCAGTTGCGGCTTGACCTGCGGCTGGGCCGGTTCCAGTACCAGAATATTTTCGGGCAGATGACCAACCGGCAAATTGAAATTGTACCCTTCAGCCAGGAAACCAACCGCCCCAAATACATGGCGTTTCATCACCTGAACGCCAATATCACCCGGAACCTGAATGTGGGTATTTTCGAAAGCGTTATGTTCGGCAACCGGAAGATCGGTTTTGACCCCAACTACATGAACCCGGTGATCTTTTACCGCTTTGTGGAAGGCTACCTGGGCAGTTCGGATAACGCCATAGTAGGGGCCGATTTTAAATGGAACCTGTGGAGAACCCTCAGCCTGTATGGACAGTATGTGCTGGACGAGTTCAACAAAGAAGAATTTAAAAAAGACAACTGGTGGGCAAGAAAGTACGGCTGGCAGATAGGAGGCAAATATTTTGATGCTTTCGGCATCAGCGGGCTCGACCTCCAGGTAGAACATAACCAGGTACGGCCGTATACCTATTCGCACTTTACCACCTATTCCAATTTTGTCAATTACAACCTGCCCGTAGCTCACCCGCTGGGGGCCAATTTTATAGAAAATATCGCCATTGTCCGGTATCAGCCCGTGCAAAAGCTACAAATCAAGGTGATGGGATCTATAGCCACAAAAGGCATGGACACCGACAGTACCAATTACGGGGGCGATATCAAAAAAATCAATATCATCAACCGGCCCGGCGACTACGGCGTAAAGCAGGGCCAGGGCTTTAAAAACAGGATATCTTTCCTCGAAACCCGGGTATCTTATATGCTCTGGCACAATATAAGCGCTGATGTTATTTACAGAATGCGCGAGGATTCCTTTGTAAAAGGCGCTAAGGAGAATATCTTTACAGTGGGATTACGATGGAATTTTCCCTACAGAAACTATATGTTTTAAATGAGACAGGATTTTCTTACCGGTGACAGCGAGCAACTCTCCCCGCGCGACAGGGAGCTGGAGAAGGCTTTACGCCCGCTCAGCTTTGACGATTTCTCGGGTCAGGATAAGATCCTGGAAAACCTGAAGATATTTGTAGCCGCTGCCCGCCTGAGAAAAGAAGCCCTTGACCACGTGCTGCTGCACGGCCCTCCGGGGCTGGGGAAGACCACCTTGTCGCATATCATTGCCAACGAGCTCGGCGCCAGCCTGAAGATCACTTCCGGCCCCGTACTCGACAAGCCCAGTGACCTGGCCGGCCTGCTGACCTCCCTTGAGGCGAATGACGTACTTTTTATTGATGAGATACACCGCCTGAACCCCATTGTGGAAGAGTACCTGTACTCGGCCATGGAAGATTACAAGATCGACATCATGCTGGATAGCGGTCCGAATGCGCGAAGCGTGCAAATCGGCCTCAATCCCTTTACGCTGATAGGGGCTACTACCCGGTCGGGCCTGCTGACGTCTCCGTTACGCGCCCGTTTCGGCATCAATTCACGGCTTGAATACTACGACGCCGCGCTGCTGAGCCGGATCCTGGTGCGTTCTGCGGGAATCCTGAACACGCCCATCGACGAGGACGGCGCCTATGAAATAGCCCGCCGCAGCAGGGGAACACCCCGTATTGCCAATAATCTTCTCCGGCGTACCCGCGATTTCGCCCAGGTGAAAGGGAAAGGCATTATAACGGTGGAAATAGCCCGGTTTGCCCTCTCAGCCCTGGATGTGGACCAGGATGGCCTTGACGAGATGGATAACCGGATTCTCAGCACCATCATTGAGAAATTCAAGGGCGGGCCTGTAGGGCTGAGCACCATTGCCACTGCCGTGGGCGAAGAAGCCGAAACCATTGAAGAGGTATACGAACCTTTCCTGATCCAGGAGGGCTTCCTGAAACGTACTGCCAGGGGTCGCGAGGCTACAGAAAAGGCCTACAGGCACCTGAATATCGTACCCAAATACCGTACAGGAGAGTTGTTTTGATTGTGGGGTTCCCCCAGCTACAGGCATAACAACAAAAGTCCGGAAGGTGGTGAACCTTCCGGACTTTCTTTATATCTAAAAACCGGATCAGCCGATAGCAATTCTCTTGAAAGAAGCTATTTTCAGGCCTTTTACGGTCTTATCCAGTAACTGGGCGATCGTCAGTGAAGGATCTTTCACAAACTCCTGGTTAAGGAGGGTCTGCTCTTTGTAAAACTTGTTCAGCTTACCCATTGCAATTTTCTCCAGCATGGCTTCAGGCTTACCCTCTGCACGGGCCTGCTCTTTACCGATCTCAATTTCTTTCTCCACGATAGCCGGATCCACATCGTCTTTATCCAGGCCTACAGGCTTCATGGCCACGATCTGCATACCCACATCTTTACCCAGGTCGGCCACGTCTGCTCCGCCTGTGCCTTCAAAGGCCACAATACCCGCTGCTTTTTTGTTAGAGTGGATATAAGAAGCTACCTGGTCGCCTTCTACATGCGCAAATGCGCTGATAACAATTTTCTCGCCGATCTTACCTACCAGCTCGGTAATGTTTTCCTGTACAGTCTGCCCGTTTTCCAGGGTAGCGGCCAGGAGGCCTTCTGTATCTTTGATATCTCCGGCTACAGCAGCCTTAAGAATACCGGAAG
The DNA here is from genome assembly GCF_040829825.2 of Leadbetterella sp. DM7. Lineage (NCBI taxonomy): Bacteria > Pseudomonadati > Bacteroidota > Cytophagia > Cytophagales > Leadbetterellaceae > Leadbetterella > Leadbetterella sp. DM7. The sequence continues at coordinate 87,730 of NZ_JBFOLH020000013.1, forward strand.
CCAGGTTTTTGAAATCTTCAACGTTCGATACCGGTTCGGTTTCACAGGCAAGAGCAACCACTTTGGCGCTTTTACCGTCAGCCGCTACTTCTACCAGCACTACCCCTTCAGAGGTTTCGTTGTCGGCACGCTTGGCGGCTACTTTCTGACCTGCTTTTCTTAATATTTCTACGGCTTTGTCAAAATCTCCTTCTGCTTCTGTCAGAGCTTTTTTACAATCCATCATTCCGGCTCCGGTTAATTGACGCAGCTTATTTACGTCAGCAGCTGTAATATTCATTTTTTATTATTTTTTTGTTAAAAAATCGATCTTAATTGTATTAAATACGACAGCCCAAAGCGATGCTTCGGGCTGTCAGATGCGAAGCAAATATTTTATGCTTCAGCCTCTTCTTCTGATGAAGACTCTGCGGCAGGTTCCGCTTCCTCATCTGAAGCCTCATCGGCTGTTTTCAGACGCTTTCTTTTGCCGGTATCTTCTCTGCCTACTACCTCTTTGGCTGAATCTACCGCTCTTTTGGCATCTTCCTCTTCCTGCAGGGCAGCATTTTCCTTATCGGTTTTTCTTTCCAGGATACCTTCTTCAATAGCCTTACCGATAGCCAGTGTGATCAGGGAAATAGATTTGTAAGCATCATCATTGGCAGGGATAGCGTAGTCTACCAGCTCAGGGTTAGAGTTGGTATCGCACATGGCTACCACAGGAATACCCAGTCTTTTCGCTTCAGCGATAGCCAGGTGCTCTCTTTTGATATCTACTACAAACAGAGCGGCAGGAAGCCTGCTCAGGTCGGTTACACCGCCCAGCAATCTTTCCAGCTTGGTCCTCTCCCGGCCCAGCATCAGCTTCTCTCTTTTGGCAATGTTTTTGGATGTTTCCTCATCGCCCAGCATTCTTTCAATGTTAGAAAGCTTCTTAAGCGATTTCTTGATGGTAGCAAAGTTGGTCAGCATACCACCCAGCCATCTTTCTGTTACGAAAGGCATTTTAAGACGCTTGGCCTCTTCGGAAACAATTTCCTGAGCCTGCTTCTTGGTAGCCACGAACATTATTTTACGGCCTGAACGAACCACCCCTTTCAGGAAAGCCTGGGCTGTCTGAAGAGATTCCAGCGACTGGTTAAGGTCGATGATGTGAATTCCGTTCTTCTCCATAAAGATATACGGAGCCATTCTCGGGTCCCACTTACGGGTAAGGTGACCGAAGTGTACGCCTGCATCAAGCAGGTCTTTGTATTGAATTTGTGCCATTTCTTGCGTTTAAAATGTATAAAAAAATATAAAATAAGCAGCACAGGGCATCGGGCACGATAAGCCCTGTCTGGACAAATATTAACGTTTGGAGAACTGGAATCTCTTACGGGCTTTTGCTCTACCGTATTTCTTACGTTCTACCATTCTGGAATCACGGGTAAGGAAGCCTTCTTTCTTCAGTGGCGGACGGTTTTCGGTATCCACTTCACAAAGCGCTCTGGAGATAGCCATACGTACGGCTTCTGCCTGACCGGCGATACCTCCTCCTCTTACGTTTACTTTCACATCAAATTTTCCTTCACCGTTTACTAATCCGAACGGTTGATTCAGGATGATCTGAAGAACTTCAGTAGGAAAATAATCCGATGCTTTACGGCCGTTTACGGTCATGTCGCCTTTGCCTGAACTCAGATAGATACGGGCAACAGCTGTTTTTCTTCTACCTACGGTATTGATTACCTGCATGTTATATTAAAAATTTTTAACGTTCTAAATAATTAAAGTTCTACTTTAGTAGGATTTTGTGCCTGGTGCGGATGCTCCGCGCCTTCGTACACATACAGGTTTCTGTAAAGCTTGCTGCCCAGTCTGTTTTTAGGGAGCATACCTTTGATCGCCATTTCCACTACTTTTCTTCCGTCTTTGGCAAAAAGCTCTTTAGGAGTAGCAAAACGCTGTCCTCCCGGATGCCCTGTATGACGGGTGTATACTTTATCAGTTAGTTTTTTGCCCGTCAAACGTACCTTTTCAGCGTTAATCACAATTACGTTATCTCCGCAATCCACATTGGGGGTATAGCTGGTCTTGTTTTTGCCGGTCAGGATATTCACTACCTGGCTTGAAAAACGACCCAACACCTGGTTACTGGCATCTATTACTACCCAGTTTTTTTCTACAGTCTGACGGTTAGCTGAAACCGTCCTATAACTTAGTTGATCCACGTTTACTAATTTTTTACGTTTAGTTTAAAAATTTCCGGAAGCTATTCTCTTCATGCATTACCCAAATAGCCTTTCAGAGACAGCATCCTGTTTATGAATTATAAGGCGCTAATATCAAGCACGTAAAGGCCGTCGGAATCCGGACTTTTCTTATAATTTGCTCAGGCATGGAAACGCGGGCAGCATTTCCACACGGTGTTTGGGGCTGCAAAGTTAAGGAAAAAATATTGCGAACAAAATTTTTGAAAGAATAAATAGCTTGATTATAAGCAAGTGCGAAAGCCCCGGGCCTTAAAAGCTGTAGTGCTTTATTAAACCACATAAGGCACATTAGTCATACTCCGGAAAGACCTTATATGTCTCATGTGCCTTATATGGTTTAAAATAAATGAGGCGTAGCCGTTCACGAGTACCGCTCGAACTTATCCCAATCCGGCGGCCTCTTCTCCAGGAAAGCATCCCGCCCTTCCTGGGCCTCTTCCGTCATATAGCCGAGCCGGGTGGCTTCGCCGGCAAAGATCTGCTGGCCTACCAGTCCGTCATCGATCAGATTAAAGGCAAACTTCAGCATGCGTATAGCCATCGGGCTTTTCTTCAGGATCTCCCGGGCCCACTGAAAAGCCGTTTCTTCCAGCTCATCGTGCGGCACCACCGCATTTACCATGCCCATTTCATACGCTTCCTGCGCTGAGTAGTTCCTGCCCAGGAAGAAAATCTCCCGGGCTCTTTTCTGTCCCACCTGCCGGGCCAGGTAAGCTGATCCGTAACCGGCATCAAAGCTGGCCACATCGGCATCGGTTTGCTTGAAAATAGCGTGCTCTTTGCTGGCCAGGGTCAGGTCACACACCACATGAAGGCTGTGCCCGCCCCCAACTGCCCAGCCGGGCACCACGGCAATGACCGGCTTGGTCATAAAACGGATCAGGCGCTGTACTTCCAGGATATTCAGGCGGTCGCGACCGTCTTCGGCCCGGTATCCACCCTTATTCCGGGCATTCTGGTCACCTCCCGAACAGAAAGACCATATCCCGTCTTTCGGAGAAGGTCCTTCGGCCGAAAGCAGCACCACTCCTACCTTCGGGTCATGGGAGGCGTCTTCAAACGCATCGTACAGCTCAAAGGTGGTTCTGGGCCGGAAGGCATTCCGGATCTCCGGACGGTTGAAGGCGATCCGGGCTACCCCTGCGCATTTTTTATAGGTAATATCTTCGTATTCTTTTACGGTTTCCCACACTATTGAACTCATATGCTGATTATTTTCATCTGACTAAATCTCCTTCTGCTTATCCTTTATAAACACCCCAGAAAAGCAGCACCCAGCCGGCAATCATGGCTACTCCGCCAATGGGCGTAATGGCGCCGAGCATTTTTACCCCGGTGGCACACAGCAGGAACAGGCTTCCCGAAAAAATGATCATACCCACAAAAAAGGCCCAGCCCGCATTGTTGATCGCTGAAACAGGATACTCTTTCTGAAGAATGCCGGTGAGAATGAGGGCCAGGCCGTGATAAAACATATATTTTACCGCCGTTTCAAACGTATCTGTGCGCTGCGATACCGCTAAAAAATCTTTCAGGGCATGTGCTCCGAATGCCCCCAGGCTTACGCCGAGAAAACCGGAGACCGCCCCGGCTAAAATAAAGAATTTGTTCATATATATATAAAAATTAATTTCGGGTACCGGACAATTATTGCCCCGCAGCTTTATTTCTGATTCCGTGTCCCAAAGATAGTACTTCCGATCCGAACCATCGTGCTCCCTTCTTCCACGGCCACGGGCCAGTCGCCGCTCATACCCATTGAAATCTCCTTCATGCCTGGCAAAAGGCGTTGGCCCTTTTCAAAAATATTCTTCAGCGCCCTGAATTCGGCACGTACCACTGCGGGGTCATCGGTGAGCGTACTCATACCCATCACACCGGTAACCTTCACGTGGCGCATCTCACCAAACACCGGTGCCTCCAGCAGCGCCAGAAGCTCTTCCTCTGTCAGGCCTGATTTCGTTTCCTCCTGCGCAATATGCACCTGCAGCAGGCATTCAATAACCCGGTTATAATTGCCGGCCTGCTTATTGATCTCTTTGAGCAGCTTCAGGCTGTCGACCGAGTGAACCAGGTGCACAAAAGGGGCTATATACTTTACTTTATTGGTTTGCAGATGACCTATAAAATGCCAGCGGATATCGGCCGGTAATTCGGCTGACTTACTCACCACCTCCTGCACATAATTTTCTCCGAAATCCCGTTGGCCGGCGGCATAGGCTTCCATGATATCGGCCGCCGGCTTGAACTTCGAAACCGCCACCAGCTTCACATGACCCGGCAGGTCATTCTTCAGCTGTCTGATCCGGTCGGCTATCATTCGGCAAGAATCCGTTTAAGGTCGGCAGCAGAATAATTGATATTTTTCAGGGTTTTGTTATCGCCCTCCCTGTACACCAGGTACAGGTCACCGTCTTTTTTATAATAGCATTCCGTATCCCGCTGCTCCCGGTAATATTTTACGGTTTCTTCGGCCTCCTCCACGGTTCTGCAGGCTTTACTCATGTTAGACCGCTGCACTTCATCAAAGAGAGCCCTGAATTTATTGCCCAGACCAAACTCCAGGACAGCCCCTGAAAGCACGTACTGGATATCACAAAGGGCATCGGCCACTTCCACAATGTCCCTGTTCCGGATAGCCTCTTCCAGCTCTTTCAGCTCTTCGGCAATCAGCGAAACCCGCAACTCGCAGCGCGCCGGCGCCGGGATAAGCGGATCGGGCTCAATGGGATGGTGAAACGTTCTGTGAAATTCAGCAACCTGGTTAAGGCAATCCAATTTTTCCATTTATAATTTGTTAGCTTATGATTAAAAAAATACCGTATAATAAATAATCGATACAAGAATGTTGCAAAGTTCTGTCCAATTAGATATTTTTGCTCCAATTCTGGTTGTAAAATATTATTTAATTTTTAAAGTTATGAACAAAATTACAAAACTTTTAGCCATTGTTGCGTTGGCAGCAAGCACTGCCCTTTGGTCATGTAAAGGAGATACCGGGGAGACAGGGCCTCAAGGTGTTCAAGGTCCTGCCGGTCCTCAAGGCCTTAAAGGTGATCAAGGCCTTCAAGGGAATAAAGGGGATAAAGGTGACGTAGGCCCAATGGGTAACGCCAATGTACAGCGGCTTGCCTTTACAGTAAAAACCGGCGACTGGAAAGCCAAAGAGATTTCCGGTGTGGGCATCGCCTCTACCAGCACCTGGGGAGTAGCCGAACTGAAAAATGACGCAATCACTACCGAGAAATATGCCGTGGTTTTCGTTAAAATGAACGACGGTAACCTGGAGGCTCTGCCTACCACTTACACCATAGATATGAGTGGTGTTTATGAGCGCCTGGGCTACGGTTATAAAACAGGGGTTGTAGAAGTAAAATACCGCTTGGATACCCAGCTCTTCGGTGGCAGATTCGATACTGCACCCAACAGAGACCTGGAATTCGACGTGGTGCTGACCACCAAAACCATCGGTGCGGCATTGGAGAAAAGCGGTGTAGACCTTAAAAACTACAACGCGGTAGTTGATTTCATCGCTGCCCAATAAGCGTACAAACTTTTTAAAGGGGCTGTCCAAAAGGACTCCGCTATTTGAAAATATGACGGTGCCTGAAAAGGGCGCAAAATGCAAGGCGTTGGGGAAGAGACCGAAGAAGCATACTCTGGTATGTAACTGAGGACAGACTCTGAAAACAACGCAGCAGTTTGTGTACTTTTTAGACACCGTCTTTTCTTTTTATGCTGTTTTTCGTTTCTTTTGCGTTATTGATAAAAACAAGGGCATGTCTATAGAGGTCAGTGGTCTGAAAAAAATATACGGAAACCAGGTAGCGGTAAACGGGATTTCTTTTTCGGTGAATACCGGTGAGATTGTGGGTTTCCTGGGGCCCAACGGCGCGGGTAAATCCACAACCATGAAGATCATTACCGGCTTTATATCTCCTACTGAGGGGACCGTCAGGATTCACGGCCGGGCCTTCGGCCCCGATACCATAGCCTTAAAGTCACACATGGGCTACCTTCCTGAAAACAACCCGCTTTATCCGGATATGTATGTAAGCGAATACCTTCTTTTTGCGGGAAGGCTGAACGGGCTCAAAGGCAAAGCGCTGAAAGAAAAGGTAGAAAACATCATTGACCGGGTAGGGCTCTCCCCCGAAAAGCACAAAAAAATAGAGCAGCTTTCCAAAGGATACCGGCAGCGGGTAGGGCTGGCCCAGGCCCTGATCCATGACCCTGACATCCTGGTTCTTGACGAGCCCACCACGGGCCTTGACCCCAACCAGCTCACGGAAATAAGGGCTCTCATTAAGGAAATTGCCAAAAATAAAACCATCATCCTGAGCACACATATCCTGCAGGAGGCCGAAGCCCTCTGCCACCGGGCCATCATCATTAATAAAGGAAATCTTGTAGCCGATTGCCCGCTCTACGAACTAAAATCAAAAAATCAGAGTTTAGAAAAGACATTCAGAGAGTTAACGCAATAGCCCCATGGACATTTTTGCAGGAAGCATCCCTTTCAAATTCAGGGAAAAAGACCTGGAAGCCCTCTTCTCTCCCTACGGAGAAGTAGTTTCCGTGAAAATTATTATCGACAAGTCGACACGCCAGAACAAAGGCTTCGGGTTTGTGGAGATGAGAGAACGAAAAGACGGCCTCCGGGCCATTAAAGAATTGAATGGCTCGGAACAAATGGGCAGAACCATGGTGGTTTCCGAAGCCAAAAAAGATAAGGAAGGTGAGGCCGTTCACAAAAGGCCGCGGGAGTGGAACAAAGGCAAAAAGAAAAATAACGTGATCACCTGGGGATGAAGTTCGAGCAATACAGAATATTGCCCGAAATCAAAAGGGCCATCGCCGAACAGGGCTTCCGGAAACCCACCGACATCCAGTACAAGGTTCTTCCCAAAGTATTAGCCGGTGAAGACATCCTGGGCATTGCCCAGACCGGTACGGGCAAAACAGCCGCTTTCGTCATTCCTGTCCTGCACCTCCTGGCCTCCGAAAAAAAATTTAAAACCCTGCGGTGCCTGGTAATGGTACCCACGCATGAGCTGGCTCAGCAGATTGCCGATGTGTTCAAAAGCCTTGGCAGGCACACCCGCCTTAAAATACTGGCACTTTTCGGGAGTACCGAACAGGATCCGCAGATCCGGGCGCTGCAACAGGGAGTAGACATCCTGGTTACCACACCGGGGAGGATGTTTGACCTGCACGCGCAGGGACACATCCGCTTTGAGCATGTGAAGTTCCTTATCCTCGATGAAGCCGACCGCATGCTTGACCTGGGCTTCTACAAAGACATAGACGACGTAAAAAAATTACTTCCCCGCAGGCACCAGACCTTATTTTTCTCGGCCACTATTGACGACAAAATCAAAAAACTGGCCTATTCTACCGTCACAAATGCCATCCGTATCCAGATTTCGCCGGATGATCCCGTTTCAAAAAACATTGACCATTCGGTGGTGATGGTGGAGATGGACGACAAGCGCTTTTTCCTGGAACGCATGGTGCTTGAAAACTCCGGGCAAAAAATGGTGGTATTTGTACGAACCAAAGTGCGGGCAGAGCGGGTGGCTGCCGCCATGCAGCGGGTAAACATAGCCACCGTTACCCTCCACAGCGGGAAGGTCCACCAGGAAAGAAAAGAAGCCATGAATGCCTTTAAAACCGGCAAAGTAAGCATTTTGATCGCTACTGACGTCAGCGCAAGAGGGGTAGATATCCCGGAGGTGGAATATGTGATCAACTACGACCTGCCCGAAGTGGCTGAAAACTACGTGCACCGCATCGGCCGTACCGGGCGCGGAACCCACAAAGGCAAAGCCGTATCTTTCTGCAGCAAGGAAGAGCTCCCGCTTCTTGATGAAATCGAGCGCTACCTGGGCTATTCTATCGCTTCCCAGACACTTTCCGACCTGGAGTACCAGGAAACGCTCCTGTTCTCCAATGAGGAATCAAGAACCTTCAAAGATGTCATGAAAGAAATTGCTGATTTTGAGGGTGCTGCAAAAAAACGCAAAAAAAAGTAATCAAAAAGCTTGTTTAAGACCGAAAAGACCTGCATTTTTGCAAACCTTTTCAAGGGAGCATAGCTCAGCTGGTTCAGAGCATCTGCCTTACAAGCAGAGGGTCAGGGGTTCGAATCCCTTTGCTCCCACACAAACCGCCTCCACAGGCATATTATAAAGAAAAGGGAGCATAGCTCAGCTGGTTCAGAGCATCTGCCTTACAAGCAGAGGGTCAGGGGTTCGAATCCCTTTGCTCCCACCATTTAAGCCCAAAAATCACTACCTGATTCTTTGGGCTTTTTAGTTAGCACTGAGCTCAATAAACCTTCGCGCTATAGTGACATGGCCTCTCTGAGAAATAATCCTTACCGGTACTCCCCCTGGATGACGGTGATCCTGCGGATCGCCCTTGTACTCCTCTTATTCACGGTATCCCGTGTACTTTTTTATTTCCAGAACAATGAAATTTTCGGGCCCCTGGAGCCTGGAGAATGGTTCTGGGTGCTGGCCGGCGGCTTGCGCTTTGACGTGGTGGCCGTGCTGTATATCAACCTGCTGTATATTCTTTTCACCGTGCTGCCCACCAGCCGGAATACCACTGCCACGCGCATATTCGACATCCTCTTCGTAATTACCAACGCGGCGGGCCTCCTGTTGAATTGTATTGACGCTGCCTACTACGCCTTTAACCTGAAAAGAATCACCTGGAGCTCCCTGGGCGAGCTCAAAGGCTTTAACAATGCCACTGAGCTGCTGTCGAGCTTCCTGGTCCGGTACTGGTATGTATGGGCCATCTGGCTGGTCTTCATTATCGCTTTGGTATGGATTGTCCGCAACGTCAGGTCATCCGCCAGGAAATACGGCACGCATACTTACGTAGACGTTGTGCTGCTCACCTTTGTTCTCTGCATGTTCGGTTTCCGGGGAAACCTCCGGTACTCTACCCGCCCTCTCGGCCTGAACGATGCCGGCAAATATGTACGCTCACCGCAAAATGTGGCCCTGGTCTTCAGTACCCCATTCAGCATTTTCAGGACCATCGGCGAGACCCGTCTTGAAAAATACAGCTACTTTTCAGACGAAAAAGAGCTTGAAGAATACTTCAATCCTGTTCAGCAGGCCGAAACCCGGGGCGATTTTCGCAAAATGAACGTGGTTGTCCTGGTACTGGAGAGCTTCAGCGAAGAGGCCTCCTCGGTTTCAAACACCGACCCCTCTACCAACCGGTTCATGCCTTTTGTAGACTCTCTCCGCAGGAAATCTTTTTACACCGAATACAGCTTTGCCAACGGCAAAAAATCCATTGAGGCCCTGCCCACCATCTGGGGCAGCATTCCCAGCTATACGCAGCCTTATGTGCTGTCAAAATACTCTTCCAACAAAATCTACAGCCTTCCCCAGATCCTGAGAGACAAAGGGTACTATACGGCCTTCTTTCACGGTGCGCCAAACGGATCGATGGGCTTTCAGTCGTTTGCCCACCTGATGGGAATCGATCATTATTACGGGAAAGACGAATTCGGTGACAACTCCCAGTTTGACGGCATCTGGGGTATCTGGGATCAGCCCTTCCTGGCTTACTTCAGCAAAACGCTGAAGACCTTCCCGCAGCCTTTCTTTACCACCCTGTTTACGGTGAGCTCACACGATCCGTTTAAAGTGCCGAAAGAGGCGGAAAACAAATACCCGGCCGGCCCGCATCCCATCTTCAAGGCCTTTGCCTATACCGATGACGGTCTGCGTAAGCTTTTTGAGAGCATCAGGCACGAACCCTGGTTCAACAATACGCTATTTGTTATCAGTGCCGACCATACCTCGCCCAAATGCGACCTGCCTGAATTCAGGAACAGCGTGGGCGTATTCCGGATACCCGTTTTCTTCTATGCTCCCGGACTGGACCTTTCCCGGAAATCAGACCGGGTTTTCCAACAGGCCGACATCATGCCTACCGTATTGCAGATCCTGCAGTACGATCAGCCCTTTATTTCTTTCGGGAAAAACCTGCTTTCTGATAAAACCAAAGACTTTGCCGTTAATAAATATGAAAACTATCAGTACATTTACGGCGATTACCTGCTTAAAATGGATGCCGGCAACAAACCGGTGGGGCTTTACCGGTATAAAACCGACAAGTTGCTGAAGGAAAACCTGCTGGATTCGGACAAGGCTGCGGCAGAAATGCTGGAAAAAAACTTTAAAGCCTATATCCAGCAATTCCAGAACCGGATGATCGATGACCGGTTTACGGTGAAATAGCCATGAGCAGTGAGCGAAGAAGTATGAGAAAATGACGCAGGCAAAGCCCTGCAGGGCGGTCTCCCGTCAAAGAAACAATACTCAGAACTCTTTACTCGGAACTCTTTAGATATATGAAAGAACACAGAGCCGGTTTCATAAGCATTGTAGGAAAGCCCAATGTGGGAAAATCCACACTGATGAATCAATTGGTGGGCGAAAAGCTCTCCATCATTACCTCCAAGGCCCAGACCACCCGCCACCGGATCATGGGCATCGTTAACGGTGAAACATCGGCCTTTGACTTCCAGCTGGTATACAGCGATACGCCGGGCATTATCAAGCCCGTATACGAGCTTCACAAATCAATGATGGAGTTTGTGCACGGATCTATCGAAGACGGAGACGTGATCCTCTTTGTTACCGACATCTACGAGAAATACGATGAAGAAGATGTGATAGACCGGCTGAAAAAAACGGAATGTCCTATCCTGCTGATCATCAACAAAACCGACCTGGCCACCGCCGAAGACATTGAAGAGAAAATCACTCATTGGAAGAATATTTTTCAGCCCGCGCAGATCCTGACCCTCTCGGCCCTGAACGGAACGGGTGTAGCCGAGCTCATGGACAGTATACTTACCTATCTTCCTGTTCACCCCCCGTATTTCCCGAAAGACGAGCTGACCGATAAGCCGGAGCGCTTCTTTGCGGCAGAAATTGTTCGGGAAAAGATATTTCTCAACTACAAAAAGGAAGTTCCCTACAGTTGCGAGGTGGTGATCACCGCCTTTAAGGAATCTGACGACCTGATCCGGGTTTCCAGCGAGATCTACGTGGAGCGGTCTACCCAGCGCGCTATCCTGCTGGGCCACAAAGGCGAACGCATCAAAAAAGTAGGCATTGAAGCCCGAGAGGAAATGGAAAAGTTTTTCGGAAAAAAGGTTTTCCTGGAACAATACATTAAAGTGGAGCCCGACTGGCGCCAGAAAAAAGCCAAGCTGCAGGGTTTCGGTTACTGATTTCAAAAGTGAAAAAAATACAGATATGAATATACACTTAGGAAGTACCAAAGAGGAAGTTTTCAGTGAAGTGGAATCTTTCCTGGAAAAAGAACAGTTGCGTATCGTAAACAAAGACATGTCACGCCCCTGGGGAGGCTTTTTTGTGCTCGACGAGAGCCAGGCACCTGAATTTATCGCTAAATTCTTTTCCCATCTTACCCTGGATGATTTTTCGGGCTTTGAGAAGCTCAGTCCGAAGATCCTGATCGTGGCTCCTGATAAGCGGCTCTCCTGGCAGTATCACCACCGCCGGGCGGAAATCTGGAAGCTGATCCACGGGGTAGCAGGAGTGGTTATATCCTCTACCGATGAAGAAACCCCGGCCATTCCTTTAAGTGTAGGGCAGGTCATCAATCTTAAATGCGGAGAAAGACACCGGCTGCTGGGCACCAACGGCTGGGGCATTGTAGCCGAGATCTGGCAGCACACGGATAAAAATAATCCTTCTGACGAAGACGATATCGTACGGGTGCAGGACGACTTCGGGAGGTAATAAAAATGCGGTTCTCGTCAAGCCGGGTCTGCGCGGCCCGGCTTGACGGGAACCGCCGATTGTCAATATTCCCTCTGATTTTTTCGCAGCTTACTGTGCTTAAATCCGTACGTAAAATAGATTACCATCCCGATGATCAGCCAGATAATGAACATGGTCCAGTTACTGGTGCCCAGCTCAGCCATCAGATACAGGTTAACCAGGATGCCGATCACCGGTAACAATGAAAAATTATACCGGAAGGCCAGCACACCCAGCACGGCCCAGGTAAGCCAGAAGATGCCGTACAGCGGGTGCACCATAAAATTAAGGTATTCCGCCCCGAAATGCGCATACACTATCCAGATGGCCACAGCCAGGAGAGGAATAATAAAATACTTCCCGTTAACATACGGTACCCGGAACTTCGCCCGCTGGCTGATGCCCGTGTGATCCATATACAATATGCCCCCGCAAACCAGGATAAACGCAAACAGCGTTCCTACGGCGGTCAGGTCAATCACAAACTCCATATTCAGAAACATAGCCGGAACCGCCACCAGCACACCGGTTACCAACGTTGAAAACCAGGGCGTTTTGTACCGGGCGTGAATCTCCCCGAATACTTTGGGCAAGAGGCCGTCGCGGCTCATCACCATCCATATCCGCGGTTGCGCCACCTGGAAGGCCAGCAAAGCGCTGCTGATGGCAATCACCGCACTCACCGAAATCACCCCGGCCATCCATTTCATGCCCAGCTTCTCAAAAACAAAAGCCAGCGGGTCATTCACCCCCAGCTCTTTATAGCTCACCATACCCGTCAGCACCAGGGTAATCAGCACATACAGCACCGTGGTAATGATCAGTGCATAGATCATGGCGCGGGGCAGGTCGCGCTGGGGGTTTTTGGTTTCTTCAGCCGTAGTGGAAATGGCATCAAAACCGATAAAGGAGAAAAACACCGCCGCCACGCTCATCATCACTCCCTTGGCGCCGTTAGGAGCAAAGGGCGTCCAGTTGGCCGTGTCCACGTAAAAAACGCCTCCCACAATCACCAGGAGCACAATAGCTATTTTAATATATACCAGGAGGTTCGATACGTTCCTCGATTCTTTGATACCAATGTAGATCAGCCAGGTGATCAAAACGGTAATGATGGCCGCCGGCAGGTTCATCAGTATCCGGATGCCGGCCAAAGAAGGCGCGTTTTCGTATACCTGGGCCAGCCGGATCGAATGGGTGGGGAGCTCAGACAAAGTGCCTGCAGCCGTGGCCTGGATTACATCATGGTACGCCTTGGAGGCCGTAAAAGAGTCGATGGCCAGCCACCGGGGCCAGTGTATCCGGAAAACATTCTCCAGCATGGTCACAAAATATTCTGACCAGGAGATGGCCACCACAATATTGGAAACCGCATACTCCAATACCAGCGCCCAGCCGATGATCCAGGCAAAAAGCTCACCGAAAGTTACATAGGCATAAGTATAGGCGCTGCCGCTTACCGGTACCGTAGAAGCAAACTGGGCATAGCTTAAGGCCGTAAACACACAGGCCACGGCAACAAATATAAAAAGTAGCGATACTGCCGGACCACCTGCAAAAGTAGCCTTCCCGATGGTACTGAATATACCCGCCCCCACTATGGCGGCAAGACCGAAGAAGGTCAGATCTTTTACCGAAAGCACCCGCTCCAGGCTCGGGCCGTGGCCTTCATCTGAAGCATCTTGTACCGCCTGATCAATATTTTTTCGCTGAAATAGACCGTTTGCCATGCACTAATTGGTAGGGTTAAGGTAGTAATATCCCGTAAATGTAAGTAACGATCAGCCTTCTTACAAAAGGAAATTGCGTTTGAGGCCAATAAAGCCAATTTTAATGAACCGCTTCGGTAAAATACAGCAGCCGGGCTCCTTTCCCTGTAAAGAAATTTCCTTAACTTTTGGTTTTTCCCTCTTAACTGTTAGTTGTTAGTTATTAGTTATTAGTTATTAGTTATTAGTTATTAGTTATTAGTTATTAGTTATTAGTTATTAGTTATTAGTTATTAGTTATTAGTTATTAGTTATTAGTTATTAAGTGAATTCCCTATTTTTGCGGAAAATTTCAAAGCATGTCAAAGAAAATCTCCTCTGCCCTTATCTCCGTTTTTTATAAGGACGGTCTCGATAAAATAGTAAAATTACTTCATGAAAACGATGTAAAGCTCTATTCCACCGGCGGTACCCAGACCTTCATAGAAAACCTGGGCATACCGGTTACGGCAGTAGAAGACCTGACGGCCTACCCCTCTATTTTTGGCGGAAGGGTAAAAACACTTCACCCCAAAATATTTGGCGGTATCCTCCACAGAAGAAGCCTGGAAGACGATGTCACCACCGCTGCCCGGTACGAGATCCCACCCATTGACCTGGTGATCGTAGACCTTTACCCCTTTGAAGAAACCGTAGCTTCGGGGGCTTCGGAAGAAGACATCATTGAAAAAATAGATATTGGCGGAATCGCGCTGATCCGCGGAGCAGCCAAGAATTTTGAAGATGTGCTGATTGTGTCCTCCCGTAACCAGTACGACGAGGTCTTCAGCATCCTGTCTGAAAAAGGCTGTGCTACCGACCCGGAAGACAGGAAGCACTTTGCGAAGCTGGCCTTTGCTACCAGCTCTCATTACGACTCGGCCATTCATGCCTGGTTTGCCGGGCTGGATAACGGCGGAAATTTCCGTTCAGGAAAAGTCACTCCTTTGCGTTATGGCGAGAACCCGCACCAGTCGGCCCGCTTTTACGGCGACCTCGACAAAATGTTCACCCAACTGCACGGAAAGGAGCTGTCGTACAATAACCTGATGGATGTAGACGCCTGTGTGCGGCTGATTGATGAATTTGAAGAGATGACCTACGTGATCGTCAAGCATAACAATGCCTGCGGGGTTGCTTCCGCTGCCACTCCTGCCGAAGCTTACCTGAACGCCCTGGCCTGTGACCCGGTTTCGGCCTTTGGCGGTGTGATCATCACCAACGGTAAAGTGGACAAAGCCACAGCCACCGAGCTCCATAACCTGTTTTTTGAAATCCTGATTGCCCCTGAATTCGACGAAGAGGCGCTCGAAATCCTGAAGAAAAAAAGAGACAGGCGGCTGCTGCTGAGAAAAGAGGTAAAAACTTCCCGATCTCAGTTCAGAACCCTGTTAAACGGGGTGCTGGAGCAGGACAAGGATCTCTCTACCGAAAAAGCGGCCGGCTTCAAAGTGGTAACAGACAAAGCCCCTACCGAAGAACAGAACAAAGCGCTTGAATTTGCCCTTAAGATCTGCAAGCACCTCAAATCCAATAACGTGGTGCTGGCCAGAGACGGCCAGCTGCTGGCTTCCGGCGTGGGCCAGACCTCACGGGTGGATGCCCTGAAGCAGGCCATTGAAAAGGCTGCCGAATTCGGCTTTGACCTGAACGGGGCCGTGATGGCCTCTGAAGCCTTCTTCCCTTTCCCTGACTGCGTGGAGATCGCTGATAAAGCCGGCATCAAAGCCGTGGTTCAGCCGGGAGGTTCTATCAAAGACCAGCTTTCTATTGACTATTGCAACGATCACGGCCTGGCCATGGTAATGACCGGCATCCGGCACTTCCTGCATTAACACCATGAATGACGTAACTTACATGGAACGGGCCCTTGAGCTGGCCGCTTTAGGGTGCGAATGGGTGAGTCCCAACCCCATGGTAGGGTGCGTTATTGTTCATGAAAATAAAATTATCGGCGAGGGTTATCACCGGAAATACGGGGAAGCCCACGCCGAAGTACATGCGGTTCAAAGTGTAGCCGACCCTTCTTTGCTACCGCAGTCTACGGTATACGTTACTCTTGAACCCTGTGCACACTACGGCAAAACCCCGCCCTGCGCCGAGCTCCTGGCCAGGCACAGGGTAAAAAGGGTGGTGATCTGTAACGAAGATCCCTTTCCGCAGGTTTCCGGGCGGGGCATAGCCCTGCTGAAGGCCGCCGGTATACCTACCGAAACGGGCCTGCTGGCCGAAAAAGGGGAAGAGCTCAACAGGCGCTTCTTCAAAGCACAGCGAACCGGCCTCCCCTACGTAATCCTGAAATGGGCGGAAACCGCTGACGGCTTCATTGCCCGGCCCGACGGCTCCCCTCTAAAGATATCCAACCCGGTCACCGACATCAGTGTTCACCGGTGGAGGGCCGAAGAAGATGCTGTGCTGGTGGGTAAAAATACCGTACTGTCTGACAACCCACGCCTCAATGTAAGGCACTGGACAGAAAACAAGCAACCGGTCAGGGTTATCCTGGCCTCCTCACCCGAGCCTTTCCCCGGCCGGCACATCCTTGACAACACGCAAAAAACCCTTATCTATAACCGCGAAATTTCAAAAACCGAAGGCCTTACCGAATATATCCGGGCTGCTGATCTTACCGCTGTGCTGCGCTCACTGAAAGAAAAAGGTATTCACAGCCTGCTGGTAGAAGGCGGAAGAAAAGTGCACGAATCGTTTATCCGTCAGCGCCTTTTTGATGAGATCCGGGTCATCAAAAGTACCCTTTCCACAGGCGGGGGAATTTCTGCTCCGCAACTCCCTTCCGGCATACTTTTAGAGAAGAATATTCGTATTCTTAACGACCGGTTATTTTTTTACAGGAACATTCCAACCTTTTAAGCGTTAATCCGGTCTATAATATACCCTGCCCCTAAGGGTTTATGCCCTATCTATGTTTAATGAAAAGGAACTGATACAGGCCTGTAAAAGAGGAGAGCGCTCAGCCCAGAAGCAACTTTATGAAAAGTTTGCCGGTAAGCTTTATGCCGTTTCCCTCCGATACATGAAATCAAAGGAGGAGGCAGCCGATATCCTGCAGGAAGCGTTCATTAAAATATTCGGCGGACTGGACTCCTTCCGGTTCGATTGTCCGTTAGAGCTGTGGCTGAGACGCATAGTGATCAATACTGCCCTTACAGCCATCGGACGCCGGAAAATCAACTACAACCTTGAAGAATATGAAATTTCATTTGCAGAAGAAAACCTGGGGCTTGAATCGCTCAACTACCAGGTGCTGCTGCAAATGATCAATAATTTGCCGGAAGGCTGCAAGACCGTATTTAACCTTTTTGCGATAGAAGGTTATAAACACCATGAAATAGCCACTATGCTGGGTATTTCAGAAGGGACTTCCAAGTCCCAGTTCTCGCGTGCGAGAAGTATTTTGATAGAAAAAATTGAGATTGAAAACAGTAAACTGGAAGATAAATGAATAAGTCTTTTGAGGATCAATGGAAAGATGCTCTGGGCGAAGCTTCCCAAACTCCCCCGCCTGAAATATGGGACCGGGTTGAGGCTGAACTGAACAGGAAAAAATCACGGTTCCTTCTTTTCCGGGAGCCGACCCGGAAGAAAACAGCCCTCCTTTCGGGGGTGGCGGCAGCTGTAGCCCTGGTGCTGGGCACCTTGTTCTTTATGCATTACGCCGCTCCTGAAGCGCAGGTTTCACACGGGCAGGCCCACCCTGCTGCATCAGTGCAGGACTCACCGGCAGAGGCTACAGCACCCGTTGTTCCGGCACAGCCGGCCGAAACACCTGCGCCGCCTGTACGGCTGGCCACCCGGGTCCCTCAGGCCACTACAATTCAGCCGGCTGTACAACCCGGAGAAGAAGACATACACCCGGAGATTCCCGTAAAAGAAGCGGTATTCTCTGTAGAACCCATTAAAGAAAACACCGTTTCGGCGCATCATTTAGCGTCTTTGCCTTTCCGTGAAATGCAGGCCTATGCTCCCTATCCCCGGGTAGAAGCACCCGAAGAAGCGGTTTCCGAAACCCGTATAATTAAAAAAGAAAAAAGAGGCTGGATGGGCGTAATCGCTTCTAACGCTCCTTTCAACCCTCATTTCTCTGCTCCGGGGTTTCAGCAACAGGCCCTGAGTGCGGTGCAGAATTCAAATGCCTTCTTAGCGCTTGGCAAAGGGCCATCGGTGGCTGACCGGTACAGCTATTCCAGCCGTACCGACGCCAGGAGCTCTTTCAAGCCGGGCCAGTCTATGAGCTTCGGCCTGATCTTCGGCAGAAAGCTGAAGAAACGGCTGGCCCTGGAGAGCGGGCTTAAATTTACGCGGGCTACCACCACCCATACCTCTAACGTATATGCCGTGAATACGCAAACCGGTGAATCGGAGAGCTTTTCATTTGCCAATTATGTAAGCGGCAATAAAAATATGTCAGAAGTGCTGATCTCCGTTAACGGAACTTCGCACTATTCCTATCATTTCCTGTCGGTACCGCTTTTGCTGAACTATGAAGTACTGAAGATCGGGAAGCTGAACATGAATGCAGTAGGCGGTATAAGCAGCGAAGTTCTGCTCTCGGGCACCGTTGTGAACGCAAAAAATAACGAGCAGAGCTTTAATGCCGGGAACTCTAACTTTAAGCCGGTCAACATAGCCGGTGTGGGCGGGCTCCGTTTAAGCTACCCGGTAACTTCCGTGCTTGATATTAACCTGGGAGGCACTTACCAGCATTTCCTGACCTCGGGGCTGCAAAAGAGCACAGACGCCACATTCAGACCCAGCATGCTGGGCGTGAACCTGGGGCTTTCCGTAAGGCAATGATCAGGAATCTACCTTGAAAAGGTAACCAACCCCTTTCAGGGTGATGATCTCCACGCCGGGATCGGCCTTGAAGTAATCCCGTAAGCGGGTAATGTAAACGTCGAGGTTGCGCGAGTTGAAATACGAATCGTCGTTCCATACCCGTAGCAGGATATCTTTACGAAGCACCTTTCGGTTCAGGTTTTCACTCAGCACTTTGAGCAGCTCCGCTTCGCGAAAAGACAGCTTGATGGTTTCCCTGTGCGGCAAAACCAGCTCCTGTTTGGCAGGAAAGAAAGTCAGCTTTCCCAGGCTTACAGCCTCCGGGTTTTCCCGCTTTTTCCCCGACATATTTTTGAGATTATGAATCCGGGCTATAAGCTCTTCCATGCTGAAAGGTTTCTTCAGGTAATCGTTTCCTCCCGAATCAAATCCTTTTAAGACATCTTCTACCTGGCTTTTGGCCGTTAAAAAAAGAATCGGCACAGAAGGGTCTGTACCCCTGATCTCCTGTGCAATCTCAAAGCCGCTTTTGTTGGGCAGCATGATATCAAGCACACAAACATCGGGTTTATAGCTCTTAAATTCTTCCACCGCCTGGTCGCCGTCTGTCACCATACTGATCTGGAAACCCCGGCTTTCCAGCGTTTCCTTTACAATTTTCCCCAGGAAGATCTCATCTTCAACGTACAACAGTCTCATAGTTTCCTTTTGAAAGTAAGAATAAACGTGGTGCCATTGCTTCCACTTTCTAAAGTTACCAAACCCTGGTGCAGATCCATAATATGTTTCACATAATTTAACCCCAGCCCGTACCCTTTCACATTATGCCGGTCACCGGTGGGTACACGGAAGAATTTCTCAAATACCTGGTCGCGGTATTCTTTCGGAATACCCATACCGTTATCGCTTACTTTGAGAGTAACAAAATGAGGTTCCGAATGAATCGCTATATGAACTTCAGGTGAAGTGCCTGAGTATTTCAGCGCATTATCTACCAGGTTGTTGATAACACTGCTTACCTGGACCTCGTCAGCTTCCACCACGAAATCAGCGCCTTCCGTATCTATACGAATGCTCCCGCCGGCCTGGGAGAACCGGGGCTGCCATGACTTCACCGCTATGGCTGAAAGCCCCTGCAGATCTACCGGTGAAGGGTAGATGGTTACACCCTGCTTCTCCAGCAGCGAAGCCTTCAGGATATTATCTACCATCAGCGAAAGGCGATTCACTTCGTTCTGGGAGATCTCGAGGTATTCACGGGTAGTTTCCGGGTTGGCATTGCCCCCGAACTGCTGCAGCGCTTCAAGGGCAACACTCAGGGTGGCCAAAGGCGTTTTCAGCTCATGGGTAACATTACTGATCAGGTCGTTCTTTAAGGTATTTAAACGCGACTGCTTCTGTAAATTCCTGAAAATTAACCCGAAAGTCAGCAGGGTCACCACCAGCAGGAAAGAAGAAAACAGCACATTCTTCCTGAGCTTCCTGAACAAATACGTATTCAGGCCATCCGGGTAGGCCTTGAAAATGACCGTGGGAATGATAGACAGGGAAGAGATGCTCTCCGGGTTAAGCACGGCCACGCCGTTAACCACCACCGAGTCGCGCGAATTCCGCAGCTTCTTTTGAATCAGGGAATACGACCTCAGGTTCCGCCGGTATCCCTGGGCGGTGGTATCCGGGGTAATGGAATCTTTTTTAATGACAAACGCCACGTTATACCCCATTTCACGGATCCGGTGATTGAATTTTTTCTCCACAGAATCCAGCGGTGCGCTCACAAACATCAGTCGTCTCCGGGGAGAGTGCGGCGGGTTACCCTCCCTTTCCTGGCCGGGAGGAAAATCAGCCTGGATGGTGATCCGGGGGATTTGTGCAATCACCCTTTTCAGCCGGTTCAGGGTATCCTCCTGCTTCCTCGACCGGAGGATCAGGTTAATTACTCCTGAGTCGTTCAAAATGACCGACCCGGAAGAATCGGTGCGTAAATGGGCCAGGTCAATACCTTCTACCCTGACCATGGTATCGGCCTGGAAAGAAGCCTGGCGAAGAACCCGCAGCCGGGGAGGCTGCTTTATTACCACGGTCTTTTTCCGGGGCGGCTCCTGCTTCTCATCCGGCCGGTTAAAAAATTCATGGGTGACAATCCGGGAAACCAGCGAATCTTCAATGGTACGCACGGTTTCCTTAAACAAGAGGTCGGAATTGCTGTAAAACGCCCGTTTGTGTTCTTTATACTCGCTTTTCAGCCAGAAATACTGCGAGGCAGCCAGCAACAAAACGCTGGCTGCCATCAGTACAAGTGCGGTGGTATTCTGGCTGCTTTTCATTTAATTCCCTCCTCCCATAATGATCATCGGGCGGCCTCCTGCTGCCGGGCCACCCCTGAAGTTCTTCATCTGTTCAGCCTGGTGCTCTTTCTTCAGCTTATCCAGCTGCTCGCGGGTCACCTTTTTCCCTTTGGAGTTGATCTTCATATCCGCATCGGTAACCGCCTTCTTTTCGATATTCGTAGCCGTATAAGTTACCTCTCCGTTATTAATTTCCACACCCAGTACCAGGCCGGGAAGGCCGTTATATTTATCCGGGCCCACATTAGAAGCGATGCCGTCAGTAAACCAGGCCACGATCTGGTTGGTGATGACCGTATCTCTCATGTTCATTTTCCCGTCTTCAAACGAAGGGATGGTCCTGTTCTCCGTCTCACTGGCCGTAGCTTTCATACAGGTGTATCCCAGAATCTCACGGGTGCTTACAGGGTCTACCTTCCAGCGCAGGTTTCCAAAATTCCCCGACAGCTGGAAAGGTTGCTGCGCGTATTCTTCGTATCTTTTATAGGTTTTATCCGATACATTATAATAAGTTTCGTCTTTGGGCAGCCGCCGGGTAAACGACCGGCTCTCGCCGTTAATCACCACGGTATTCTCTCCCGGATCCTGCCGGGCATCTATCTTAAATACCGACTCCTCGCCTTTTACGGTCAGCTCATAAATGATGGGTCTCCGGGCCTGCTCGGCCATGTTCCCGAACTGGGCCCGCATACGGTCGGCATTGGGGTTGTTTGCAAACCTTACCGACGGGTCATTCACGCGGTTGTATTTAACTACGCCTTCAAATGTTTGTGCCTGGGCGGTTGCTCCCATAAGCAACCCGGCAAATGCTGTAATGATTATCCTTTTCATTGTTTTATAAATTTATCTTCCGATTATTCTTGGTCCCCCACCGCCCTGGCGGATATTTCCCTGTATTCCACCGTTCAGGTTATAGGTAAAGGTAAACAGGAAATAGCGTCCCAGGGCGTTGGTTCTCTCTTCTGTAAACGTATTCCCGCTGGCGGTTTGTGTTATCCCCTGGTTTTTATTCAGGAGGTCATTTACAGAGAACTTGATCTCTCCCCGCTTGTTTTTCAATACCGGTCTCAGCAATGCCGCGTTCCAGATCGGGATGCGCTGCACCTCGTTGCTGGTAGCATACCGGTAGATCGAATAATCCAGTGAGCTGGTCAGGGTAAACACATTCGGGAGTATCCATTGCAGGTCACCGGTGTAATCCTGGTTCATATAGCTGGGGTTCAGCTGGGTATTCTGGGAGTATTTCGAGTTATTAAAGGTCAGCCTTGTACTTACACCCATGTTAAAATTATCTCCCGGCATAAAGTCGGCCCGGATCGAATTTCCATTCCGTAAGGTTTTCGTAATGTTATCGATATTGTTGATCAGGGTCATTGACCGGCCGTAGTTCACATTGGAATTAAGAGAGAAACGGGTATTGATCGCCCTCACCCGGAAACCGTAGTTGATATTACCGTTAACCGAAACATCATTACCGTAGTTGATGGGCGTACGGGTCTGTGCCAGGGTTACCTCATCGTAAATCACCTTATTGGTAATTTTATCATCGGTAAAGCTCAGGCCGGCCGTTACAAAGAAATTAGTAAACTTCAGCTGGTTAAAATCGCGGAAGTTCAGGTTCAGCCGTTGCGAATACTGCGGCTTCAGGTTCGGGTTACCCACAAATATGTTCAGCGGGTTTGAATTATCCGGAACCGGCGACAGCTGGGTCATTGACGGCTCTGAAATGTTGGTATTGTAGCTCAGGTCCATAGAGCGGGCCGAGCTGATGGAATACCGCACACGGCCGGTAAATACCGGGTTAGTGAACCGTTTCCGGATGGTTTCGTTTCTCAGGATCAGGTCACCTTCCAGTTTGGAATCCTGGATAGCCGCTCCAATGTTCCCGTTCCATTTGTCCTTGCTGATCCGGTAGCTCAGTCCGGCCCGGTTATACACGTAGTCGTTGTTGTACCGGTTACTTAAAGTAGTATCCAGGGTATTACCGGTTTCTTTCACGTTATATACACTCTTATCCAGGTCATTATTTACCTTCTGGTACGAGTAGTTAAATTCCAGGAAATTGGTTGAATTCAAAGGCTCGGTATACGAAACCTCTGCACCCATTGTAAACTTCCGGCTGATCTGGTTATTCACCTGGTTCAGGTCGGTATACGCTATGCTACCGGTTTTTGAATCAAAAAGGCCGTTATGTGAAACCAGGGTACCGTCAGTGTCGCCGTTATTGATACCCAGGGTAAGGTTAGTGGTGAAGGAACGTCCTCTCCGGGCAAATGCCTTGCGGTACAGCGCCTGGGAGGTCAGTCCGAAGCTGTTGCCCTTAGAGGTATTCATCCGGTCTGTGCTGTTCCTGAGCTCGCCGGTTGATTTGAGGTATTCTTCACTTTCGCTGAGCGTATTACCCGTGTTATTCCGGTAATCCACGCGGTTGATCCAGCGGATAGAGTTTTTATCGTTGATCTTGTTGTTCAGGGTCACATTCAGCCGGTGCGAGTCGCTCTCGGTATTTTGCTGTGATCCGGCATTACCGTTCGTTTCCAGCGTACCTATCACACTTTCCGTGGTGCTCTCTCTTGTGGTAAACAGGTTGGTATTGGTGTACGAATAACTCCCGTTAATTTCGGTTTTCGGGCTCAGCTTATTGTTAAAATTCAGACCTCCCGAGATATTCCGCATCAGGCCGGTTCTGCCAAGACCCATGCCGCCACCGCCAAAGCTGATACCGCCACCCCCGCGGCCTATGCCGGCCATGGAGAAGTCCGAGGTAGAAAAGCTTTGTTCGTTAATATTGTTGGCATTCCCGATAAACGATAGCTGGTTCCCGTTTTTAAACGTGTAATAATTTGCTCCCAGGTTATACCGCGACTTGCTGTTTCCGTCTACGCCGGCACCCGCCACAAAACGGCCAAAGCCCAGGTTCTTCTTATCGGCCCGAAGCTTCAGGTTAATGGTGGTTTCTTCTTCCCCGTCATCAATGCCTGTAAACTCGGCCCGGTCTGATTTCTTATCAAAAACCTGTACCTTATCAATGGCATTGGCAGGAATATTTTTGGTGCTCATTTTAGGGTCTCTTCCAAAAAACTCCTTCCCGTCTACCAGGATACGGGTCACGTTTTTCCCCTGTGCGGTCACGTTCCCTTCGCGGTCTACTTCCATACCCGGCATACGCTTCAGCAGCTCTTCCACCATGGCATTCTCCTGCACCTTGAAAGAGCCTGCATTGAACTCTACGGTATCTTTATTGACCCCTACAGCAGCCCTTTCGCCCTTCACTACCAGTTCGGCCAGCTCACGGGTGGCTGAATCCAGGGTGATCACGCCCAGGTTCTGGTCTGCACCGGTAAGCGAAATATACCGCAGGAATTTCTCATAGCCTACGTTGCTTACCTGGAGCAGCACATCGCCCTTACCCGAACTTTTAACCTCGAAAAGCCCGTTTTCTTTTGTTTTTGTAAAAGACAGCATGGTAGAGTCTTTGGTATCCAGCAGCATAACGGTGCTGTTCACCAGGAAAGCACCGTCCTGGCCTTTTACCTGTCCTTTTAAAGTCTGGCCCTGCGCTGCATAATGCATGACAAACGCCAGCACCAGTGTAATCAGTTTTTTCATAGAATACGTTTACAAAGTTTATCGGGCACAAAGTTATATCCCTGAACCATGCGGCAGGGTTAATCAACTTTAATGTAAGGTTAATTAAGGTTAAAGCGCGGGTCAGATCAGGAATTCAAACAGGTCAGGCTTATCGTTGATGTAGGTAAATTTAACCTTATGCTCGTTCATTCGCTCAATCAGCGGTACAAAGTCTTCTCTGCGGGGAATCTCCACACCAATCAGCGCCGGGCCTTTTTCGCGGGCGGTTTTTTTAGAATATTCGAAGAACACAATATCCACCGTAGGGCCCAGCACTTTGCCCAGGAACTCGTTAAGGGCTCCGGAGCGTTGCGGGAACCGCACAATGAAATAATGCTTCAGCCCTTCATAAATGAGCGAGCGTTCTTTGATCTCCTCTGTCCGGGTGATGTCGTTATTTCCTCCCCCGATGATGCAGACCACGTTTTTCCCCCGGATATCTTCTTTCATGAAGTCGAGGGCGGAAATGCTCAGCGCACCGGCAGGCTCTGCCACAATGGCCTCCTCGTTATATAGCTTCAGGATCGTTGAGCAGACCTTCCCTTCCGGTATCAGCAGGATATCGTCTATATTCTCCTTCACAATCTCAAACGTGATCTCACCGGCCTTCTTGACCGCTGCGCCGTCTACAAATTTATCAATGTGCTCTAAAGGGGTTACCCGGCCGTTATCAAGAGAAGTTTTTAACGTAGGTGACCCTTCCGGCTCCACACCGATCAGCCGGGTGGAGGGGCTCAATGTGCGGAAAACGGTAGAAACCCCCGAGGCCAGTCCGCCACCACCGATGGCAAAGACCAGGTAATCTACCTTCACATCCAGCTCCTTAAAGATTTCCAGTCCTACGGTTCCCTGCCCCTCAATCACCTGGATGTCGTCAAAAGGATGTACAAACACGGCACCGTCGAACTTCTGTGCGGCCTCGTAAGAGTCGTCATAGGTATCGCCGGCCAGCACAATATCCACCCATTCCTTTCCAAACATCTTCACTTGCCTGATCTTCTGGGCCGGTGTGGTGGTCGGCATAAAAATGGTGCCCTTCACACCCATCTTATGGCAGGCATAGGCTACCCCCTGAGCATGGTTTCCTGCGCTGGCGCATACCACCCCCTGGGCCAGCTGCTCTTTCCCCAATGACGCCATCTTGTTATACGCCCCCCTGATCTTATAGGACCGTACCACCTGCAGGTCTTCTCTTTTCAGGTAAATATTGGCTTCGTACAGGTCTGAAAGGTTCTTGTTCCGGGTCAGAGGTGTTTTTATGGCTACGTCTGAGAGTCGCTCGGCAGCCTTATATATTCCGTCTATATTGATCTTTTTCATTTGTTTTTAAGGAAAGAACGACAAACCTACTAAACTCTCCGCGTTTTTTTTACAATCTGTGCAACCATTTCTGACGATTCTGCATCTTCTACAAAAAACAATACTATATGAAAATACTTAATCTCTTTTTAGCACTGGTGTTCAGCGGGAGCGTAGCTATCGCTCAGAACATCGAACCGTATATGGTAAAAGACTTTTCGGGTCAGCGCATCAACCGCCTGGACGTAAGCACATCCGGCGGCTCTATTAAAGTAAACGGCGGAGCTTCAACGCCTAAAGTAAAGGTTTTTATCCGCTCAAACAGCTGGAATACCAAGCTTTCAGAGAAGGAGATCCGGGAGCGCCTGGAAAACTATATTTTAGAAGTGAAGGTAAGCAACGGCACGCTGATCTGTTCGGCGAAGCCTAAAAAAGAAAATTTCTCGTGGAACAACTCGAACCGCCTGTCGATCGGGTTTGAGATCGACTCTCCCGAAAAGGTAGATACCGACCTGTCTACCTCAGGCGGAAGCATCACCCTGTCAAAGCTGAACGGGAACCTGGGCTTTAAAACCTCCGGCGGCTCCATGAACCTTGAAGCTCTCAGGGGGAACATCAAAGGCTCCACGTCAGGAGGCTCCATCAAAATGAACCAGCTGAGCGGTGATATCAGCCTGTCTACCAGTGGCGGCAGCATCACGGCAGACAACTCTGACGGCCAGATCAGGCTGACCACTTCAGGAGGAAGCCTGAACTTCTCCAACCTGAAAGGAAACATCAAAGGCACTACCAGCGGCGGCTCTATCCGGGCCAACGATATCAACGGAGACCTGAACATATCTACCAGCGGCGGAAGCATTAAATTTGCCAATGTGGAAGGCAATATCAGCGGTAGCACCTCAGGAGGCGGCATTGAAGGCAATATCGTGGCCATCAAAGACTTCGTAACCCTGAGCACCAGCGCCGGCTCCATCAGGGTGGACCTGCCCTTCAACGAAGGCATGGACCTGGACCTGAAAGGAAACCGCGTTTACAGCGATAAGCTGGCCAAAGTATCCAATACCCTGAAAGAAGGAAAAGTGAACGGACGTGTGAACGGCGGCGGGAAATCAGTAAAGATGCGGACCTCTGCAGGGTCGATTTATGTGGATTAAGTCCTGATACCCCGCAATCTTTCAAAATAATGGCCGGATAAGTCGGATTATCCCCGGAATTTTTACATATTCGTAAAAGTTTCGGGGATAATTATTATTACCATATGCGACATGGGCTGATTTTGATCTGCTGTTTAACGCTGGGCTCGTGCCAGGTACGGCCAACGGCTTTTATGCCTTCTTCTTCTATCGACTATCCGGGTCTGAAGAGAGAGCCGGTGCTTACTGTATCGGAAATCCCGGTAATTAACGATCAGCCCCGGGTGATTCCAGGCGAAATCAGCACGATAAGCCCGGAAAGCCTGGCCGTAAATGAGGTACAGGTTCTGCCGCAACCGTCGCCGGAAGTCCGCTTTTACCGGGAAGCCATCCAACCCGATTCTATCCCTGATCGCCGAAAAACAGAACCTATGGGGGCTATTGGCGCCGCAGCCGCAACAACCGCCGTGGCGGGCCTGTTAGGCAACTATAATCTTTACCGCATTAACCCTGTTATCCTGTTAATCCTCCTCGCAGCAGGCGCATCGCTGGGCATTGCCAGCCTGGTCAGGATCGGCGATCAGCCCCGTAAATACAAAGGGCGCTTCTGGGGGTGGCTAAGTGTTTTTTTAGCGAGTCTGCCCATCCTGTTTTTTATTTTGATGGGGCTCAGCTATAAATAGAAGCACCGCCCTTTTAAATCATCCAGGGGTGGTTTTACAATCTGACCCTGTCTTTGTATCTTTGATAAAAAACCCGATCATGAAAAAACTTTTCCTCCCTCTGTTGCTTCTTTCTGTACCGGCATTGGCCCAGAAAACACTTTTGCATTGTGGTGCCTTAATTGACACGGAAAAGGGAGAAATCCGGAAAAATGTAACCGTCACCGTGGAAAAGAATAAGATTACAGCGGTGAGCTCCGGTTTCACAAAAGCCGCTCCCGGGGAAACCATCGTGGACTTAAGCAGGAAATATGTGCTGCCCGGCCTGATAGACATGCACGTTCACCTGGAAGGAGAAACCTCTAAAGACCAGTTTCAGCGGAGGATTCAGTCTAACGAGGCCGATGTGGCTTACGAAGCCCAGAAGCATGCCCGGACCACGCTCATGGCCGGGTTTACCACCGTGCGCGATCTGGGAGGAAGCGGAGTGAACATTGCGTTGAAAAACGCCATTAATAAAGGCCTGGTAGATGGACCCCGGATCCTGACAGCGGGGAAAAGTATCGCTACCACCGGCGGGCACGCTGACCCTTCCAATGGAATAGGTAACGGTCTGGCCCTGCAGGGAAACAGGGCTGACGGAGTGGTAAATTCAGCCGATGAAGCAAGAAAAGCCGTCAGGAAACGCTACCAGGATGGAGCCGACTGGATCAAGATTACGGCTACCGGGGGTGTGCTGAGCATTGCCAGGAGCGGAAAAGCACCTCAATTCCAGGATGACGAGCTTGATGCTATCATTTCTACGGCAAACGATTACGGCTTTGGGGTAGCAGCACATGCGCACGGTACAGAAGGTATAAAACGGGCGCTTAGGGCAGGTGTAAGAACGATAGAGCACGGTACTTTTCTGGATGACGAATGCATAGCGCTTTTTAAGGAAAAAGGAGCTTACCTGGTGCCAACGATTATTGCAGGAAAAACGGTGGCTGACTCGGCCAGGGTTCCGGGTTATTATCATCCGTTCGTCGCCAAAAAAGCGCTGGAAACAGGCCCTCTGATCCAGGCAGCATTTGCCCGGGCTTACCAAGCCGGGGTACATATCGCATTCGGAACCGATGCCGGGGTCTTCCCTCACGGATACAATGCCAAAGAATTTATTTATATGACCGAAGCCGGGATGCCCGTTATGGAAGCCTTGAAAACGGCTACAGCAGTCAATGCCGGAGTTCTTGAAATGCAAGACCAGATCGGGAGCATCTCACCCGGAAAACTGGCTGATATCATTGCAGTAGATGAAAACCCGGAAACCAATGTGGCCACCCTCATGAACGTAACATTTGTCATGAAAGACGGGAAAGTATATAAGCAGTGATCCGGGAAAACGGTCTATCAGCTACGTCAACCAGCTTCGGATTCAAATATAAACAGGTAGACAACTACCAACCGTTTTAGGGTTAGGTAAAAGAAATATTGGTTCAATTTTCATGCTTAACCTCTCCTCTGGTTCACCCCTCGATTTATCAGACATAATTATTAAAATATAAACTAAAAAAGGGGCGCACACGGCGCCCCTATCCAAAATATCATAACATCAATCGCTTTACAGCATCTCATAGATGCCCGCTACGCCCTGGCCACCGCCCACACAGGCTGTCACCATGCCGTATTTCTGACCCCGGCGTTTCATTTCATTCAGGATCTGAACAGAGAGCCGGGCGCCCGTAGAGCCTAAGGCATGGCCTAAGGCGATAGCCCCGCCGTTCGGGTTGAGTTTCGACTGATCGATGCCCGTTTCTCTTACCACGGCCAATGCCTGGGCGGCAAACGCTTCATTCAGCTCGATCTGGTCGATATCGTCCAGCTTCAGGCCAGCCTGCTTCAGCGCCTTCGGAATGGCCTCTACCGGGCCGATACCCATGAGGCTGGGTTCTACCCCGGCTACCGCATACGAAACCAGGCGGGCTATGGGTTTCAGGTTCAGCTCTTTCACCGCCCGTTCAGAAGCAACCAGCAGGAAGGCCGCACCGTCAGAGGTCTGGGAAGAGTTACCTGCCGTTACACTGCCGCCGGCCGCAAATACCGGCTTTAGCTTGGAGAGGGCCTCTACACTTGTGCCGGCACGCGGGCCTTCATCTTTGGTGACCGTGTATTCTTTGGTTTTCTTCTTGCCGGTGGCCGCATCAAAATAGGTTTCTTTCACCGTAATGGGCACCATTCCGCTGTCGAAGTAGCCTTCTTTCTGCGCATTAAGGGCCTTTTGGTGGGAGTTGAAGGCAAATTCATCCTGCTCTTCGCGGCTGATCCCGTATTTCTGCGCCACCTGCTCGGCCGTAAGGCCCATGCCGATGTAGTAATCGGGGTGAGAAGTGGCGATATCGTAATTCAGGGCCGTTTTGTAGCCGGTGGTAGGTACCAGCGACATCGATTCTGTACCGCCGGCAATAATAATATCTGCCATACCGGCCTGGATTTTACCCACGGCCATAGCCACGGCCTCCACACCACTGCCGCAGTAACGGTTAATGGTAATGCCCGGCACTTCTTTCCCCAGCGCCAGCAGCGAGATGTAGCGGGCCATCTGCATGCCCTGGTCGGCCTCGGGCACGGCATTCCCTACGATCAGGTCATCTACCCGGGCCGGATCTACCGCCGGGTTTTTACTTAGCAGGTGTTTGATCACGTCAGCGGCCAGGTCATCCGGGCGGGTAAACCTGAAGACCCCTTTGGGGGCTTTTCCTACCGGTGACCGGTAACCGTCTATAATGTATGCGTCCATAATATTATCTCTGGTTTTATTATGAAACTTTACGGAACATTTCTTTTATATCAATAGGAGAATGTACCACAACTTTTCACTTTTAGTTTTTCACTGTTCACTTAAATTAATTCCTGGGGGCTTTGCCGCCGCTGATGATGCCCTGCATACGCTCCATGGTTTTTCTTTCGGCACAGAGCGACAGGAAGGCCTCTCTCTCCAGCTCGAGCAGGTATTTTTCACTAACCTGCTGCGGGTAGCTGAGGTCACCGCCGCAAATTACATAAGCCAGCTTTTCGGCAATCAGCGCGTCGTGGTCTGTAATATAATTGGCCATGCGCATGGATTTGATCCCCGCCTTGAACAAGGCAATCCCCGTTTTCCCCTGTACTTTAACATCGGTCCGGCGAATGGGTTGCGTATACCCGTTTTCAGCCAGCTCAATAGCCGCCTGCTTGGCCTCGGCAATCAGCCGGCTCCGGTTCAGCACCACCTGGTCGCGGCCCGTTTTAAGGTAATTCATCTCAAACGCTTCCTGGGCAGACGTAGAAACTTTGGCCTGCGCAATATTCATAAAGGCGGCCTGCAGTATATTCAGCTCGGTATCGCCCGGCTGGTACATGTCTGAGCACCGTAAAGCCATTTCTTTGGTTCCGCCACCCGCAGGGATCAGCCCTACGCCCAGTTCCACCAGGCCCATGTAGAGCTCGGCATGCGCCACCACCTTGTCGGCGTGCAGGTTCAGCTCGCAGCCTCCGCCCAGGGCCAGCGAATGCGGCGCCGTAACCACGGGCACCGATGAATAGCGGGCCCGCATCATGGTTTCCTGGAAGGTAGCAATCATGAGGTCGATCTCGTCGTATTCCTGCTCTACGGCATACATAAACAGCATGGCCAGGTTAGCACCGGCAGAAAAGGCCTGGGTGCTGTCGTTCCCAACCACCAGACCGCGAAAGTCTTTCTCGGCCAGAGCATAGGCTTTATTCAGCGCTTCAATAGGCCCGGAGCCCAGGGTATTCATTTTCGACTGGAATTCCACGCCCAGGATACCGTCGCCCAGATCAAAGATCGAAGCTTCCGGGTTTTTCCAGACCACATTGGTTTTCCGGATATTGTCGAGGATGATAAAGCCTTCGGTTCCGGGAATGGCCTTATAGGATTTCGACGGGATATCGTAATACAGCTTCTTCCCGTTTTCAATTTTGTAAAAAGTATCGTGCCCGGCAGCGATCATGTCATACACCCACTGCGCAGGCTTCCGGCCTTCACTTTCGCAAAGCGCGGTAAAGGCCCGGGCCCCGATGGCGTCTGCCGTAGCAAATATCCCCACCTGCCAGCCGAAGCCCGCCGTAATGGCATCGTCGATCTTATAGAGCTCGTCTGATATTTCGGGAATACGGTTGGAGGCATACTGAAAGGCATCGGTAAAGGTTTTGCGGTAGAAGTCGCCCGCTTTGCTCTTATCTTTCAGCAGAACGGCCACTTTCTCCGGTATGCTCTCTATTCCTTTTACGGCATCCAGGGCGGCAATTTTCACCTTGTCTGCCGGGCGGTATTCCAGGGTTTTGAAGTCCAGCCCCAAAATCACCGATTTCCCCTTTTCGTCTTTGATTTTCTTATAGAAGCCCTGCCCGGTCTTATCGCCCAGCCAGTTTTTCTCCATCAGCTGAGCCACAATGTCCGGCAGCTGGAAGGCATCCTTCGATTCATCGTCTTTCAGGATAGCCAGGAGGTTCCTGCACACGTTTACCGTGGTATCCAGGCCTACCACATCCGAAAGACGGAAGGTACCCGATTTCGGGCGTCCGATTACCGGGCCGGTCAGCTTATCTACTTCTTCAATGGTCATGCCCAGCTCTTCGGTAGCCCGGATGGTCTGAACCAGGGCGTAAATGCCCAGGCGATTGGCAATAAAGGCCGGGGTATCTTTACACAGTACCGTACGCTTACCCAGGAAGAGGTCACCGTAGCTCATCAGGAAATCAATGATCTCCGGTTCTGTTTCAGGCCCGGGAATGATCTCCAGCAGGGCCAGGTACCGTGGCGGATTGAAGAAGTGTGTTCCACAGAAATGTTTCTGAAAATCTTCGCTCCGGCCTTCCGACATCAGGTGAATAGGAATACCCGATGTGTTGGACGTTACCAGTGTACCCGGCTTACGGTACTGTTCTACCTTATCGTATATCAGTTTTTTGATCTCGAGCTTCTCCACAACCACCTCAATCACCCAGTCAGCCGCTTTGATTTCGGGCATGTTGTCGTCAAAATTACCCAGGGTAACCCGCTCCAGCGACTTCTGGCTGTAAATGGGCGAAGGGCTGGCCTTAACGGCCGACTGGTACAGGCTGTTGACGATCCGGTTACGCACCAGCGGACTGCCCAGATCCAGGCCTTTCGCCTTTTCTTCCTCCGTAGGTTCTTTGGGCACCATATCCAACAGCAGCACGTCTACACCGATATTGGCAAAATGAAGGGCAATACGGCTCCCCATGATACCGGCTCCCAGCACAGCTACTTTCTTAATAGTTCGTTTCATAAATGAAAGATTTGATCATATAAATTAGTATGCAAGCATACTAATTACAAATCTAGTCTTTCCCTGCTGATTATGCAAACAGAATTCCAATTAAAATTTTACCAGTTTTTCATGGGGAAATCCAACTCTGAGAAAACAATTTGCTCCTGTATAACGGTATAAACCCGTTCAGGCCGTAAATTGCCTTCCTGTTCTCTGCCCTATTATGAAATCACCCCATACCCGAATACCGGAAGGCGGCCTCCTCCGGATGTGTATTACCCTGCTGCTCTTTTCTGTTCCGGGCCTTGCCCAGGTGACGTTTACCGCTGCTCCTGAAGACCTGCAGCTGTACCCGAGAGATGCTCAAAACAAAGCCCTGGTGGTTATCTCGGGGAAGCTTGCCCGGAAAAATTATACCCGGGCCATCCTGGAGGTATCAGAAGAAAAGAAGCTGATCCGTACACTGACCGCTGATTTTTCTGCCACCGACTCGGTCAGCTTCGATTTCCGGCAGGAGATCACGGCCCAACCCGCCGAGTACGATTTTAAGGTCATTCTCCAGGATAAAAATGAAAAGAAAGAAACCGTTTTAACCCGGGAAGGAATTGTTTGCGGCGATTTTATCATTCTTTACGGGCAATCCAATATAAAAGCGCTGGTAGGCATTGACGACATGGAGAAGCAGACCGACACCCGCCTTCTCCGGAACTACGACACCCCCGACCCGGGAAAGCCGGAGGCCATGAAATGGTACCGTGCGCATCAGCCTTATGCATCCGTAGGCGTGGTGGGGCTGCACCTCCAGTCGCTTATCCTGGCCCGTTACGGTATCCCCACCTGTGTGCTGAACGGCAGTGTGGGCGGTGCCAACCTGGTTTCTCTCATTAACCCCGACGAAACCCACACCCGCACAGACTCGTATTACGGCCGCCTGTATTCCCGCGTAAAAAAAGCCGGGGCACTTGGCAAAGTCAGAGCTATCATCTGGCGCCAGGGAGAAGCGGAAACCTGTAACTGGTATCGCGACATCGAAGACTACCCGTTTCATTTTGAGCAGCTGTATGGCCAGATCTCCCGGGATTATAAAGGATACACCCGTTTCTACAATATACAAACCGGCATACTATACTGTAACCAGATGGAAGAAGCCGGCCAGCTGAGAGAATACATGCGCTCTACCCGCTACCGGTTTGACAATATAGAAACCACCAATATGCATGCCCTGCCCCTTTCTGACGATGTGCATTATACGCTTGAAGGCTATAAAAAAGCGGCTGAAGAGCTGTTACCCTTACTGGGGCGCGACATTTACGGCGGGAAGGACAACGCAGAGGTTCACCCGCCCGACATTCAGAAAATACTTATCACGCCATCGCGTGATACCCTTATCCTGGTCTTTGAAGAAGACCAGAAGATGGTATACCCGGAGGCCCGGACGGTCAACGGTTTTACATGGAAGATGGAAGACTATTTTTATGTGAATACCACCACCGCCTACACCGATGATATCGTGGTGAAGGGCCGGGCCGACAGGAACCGGGTTTACCTTTCCTTAAAATGGGGCATTAACGACGGGTACGTTACCTACCTGCCTTCTTATTCTGCATTTAACCCTCCCGTGCAGGAAGCCCACCTGACCAACAGCCGCGGGCTGCGCGCCATGTCATTTTACAAGATACCGGTAACCGATGCTCTCCAGCGGCCGGAAATTGTTTCGGCAAAGGCTATTACTGATAACCGGACACAGCTGGTCTTCCGGGAAAAAGATACGTATATACTGGAAAAACGCGCGGGTGAGGGGCAGGACTTCCGGGTACTGGCCACCCTGAGCGGTGCAGACCGGTATGAAGATGCGCTGGCCTCTCCTCTGGCCGGCACCCTGGAATACCGGGTTAAACGGATGTCGGAAAAGTCAGAGTCGGAATACAGCCCTGTGGCCCGCATTACCGGGGCACCGGTCCTCTCAGAAGCCCCGGATACCCGCGGAATGGTATTCCCCAACCCGTTTGGCACAGAAGATGTTTTTATCCGAACGGCGCGGAAAGTAGAGGCCATCACGGCCATTGCCCGTGACGGCAGGGAGATCCCGCTTACTTTTAGCCGTACGGGTACCGAAGAATACGCGATCGGCACCCAAAAGCTGGAAGCCGGCCCGTACATCCTGAGCGTAAAAACCCCGGGCGGGTACCAGGTATTTAAGACCGTTAAGCTTTAACGGAGATCAACGACCTCCACTTTGGGATATTTGCTTTTATCAAACGTAAAAGCAGAATCGGCTATCGTAATATCGGGTTTGAAACCGGTGATGGCATAGGTGGTAGCCCCTGATTTGTCGTATACCGTCCATGACGAGATCAGCTTGTCGGCCTTGCCGATGGTCAGCTCAATTTTCGCTATAGATGACCGGGTTTTGGGGGTTAATACCACCACGTCATATTTTTTACCGCCCAGCGTCACCTCGTTCTTGTACGAAGACGCGTAGCCTTTTTTGTAAAGATTGAAAATAGCATTGGGTGAAATATCGCTTTCATCCCCCTCATTATAGGTGGTAATGTTGACCTCGTTGGTTTCGGCAATGTAGGTATACACCTCCTTCCCGTTGTTGTACACCTCCTGCCCGCCGTAGCTGATCTTATACATCTTGCCTTTGGCCAGCAATGTGCCGGTATACTTTTCAGCTCCCGAAACCCTGAACCCGGCCGAATACGATGCAAAAGAGGCGTATTTCCGGCTTACGGCACTTAAAATATCGGCCGCCTTCTGGCCGGGGGCCTGGGAAACAGCCGTCAGAACGAGGAGTAAAATCAGTAGCTTTTTCATAATCTGCAATGCTTTGTTATGATTTAGACCCGGACAGGCCGCCGGGGTTTAGCCCGTTAAGAATTATTAACACTATCTTTTCAGGCTCCGTAAGATCTCTTCCAGGTGTTCCAGGTCTTTCACCAGCACCTCCCGGGCTTTCGACCCTTCAAAAGGTCCGAGGATACCGGCCCCTTCCAGCTGGTCAACAATGCGGCCGGCGCGGTTATAGCCCAGCTTCATTTTCCGCTGGATCAGCGAGGTGCTTCCCTGCTGATGAATGACCAGCAGGCGGGCGGCCTCCTCAAACAGCGGATCCAGCTCTGAAGGGTCAAAATCAGGCGTATCCGGCTCGTCGTCGCCGTAATATTCCGGAAGGAGATAGGCCGAAGGATAGGCCCGCTGGTCCCCGATAAACTCACAGATGCTTTCTACCTCAGGCGTATCTACAAAAGGACACTGCAGGCGGATCATCTCCGAGCCGGTAGAAAGCAGCATATCGCCGTTTCCGACCAGCTGCTCGGCGCCGCCGGTATCCATAATGGTGCGTGAGTCTACCTTGGCCGTTACCTTAAACGAAAGCCGCGCCGGGAAGTTGGCCTTGATCAGACCGGTGATCACGTTAACCGAAGGCCGCTGGGTGGCTACAATCAGGTGTATGCCAATGGCCCGGGCCAGCTGGGCCAGGCGGGCAATGGGCTGCTCCACTTCTTTACCGGCCGTCATCATGAGGTCGGCCAGCTCATCGATCACCAGCACAATGTACGGCAGGTATTTATGCCCTTTTTCCGGGTTAAGCTTCCGTTTGATGAACTTGGCGTTGTATTCCTTCACATTGCGCACGCTGGCGTCTTTCAGCAGGTCGTACCGCTGATCCATCTCAATACACAGCGAATTCAGCGTATTGATCACTTTCTTGGTATCGGTAATAATGGCTTCTTCTGCGTTAGGAAGCATCGCCAAGAAATGCCGCTCAATTTTATTAAACAGGGTAAGCTCCACTTTTTTGGGGTCTACCAGCACAAATTTTACTTCGGAAGGGTGCTTCTTGTAGAGCAGGGAGGTCAGGATCACATTCAAGCCTACCGATTTCCCCTGGCCGGTGGCCCCGGCCATCAGCAGGTGCGGCATCTTGGCCAGGTCGGCCACAAATATTTCGTTGGATATGGTTTTGCCCAGGATAACCGGCAGCTCAAAGCCGGCCTTCTGGAATTTCTCGGTGGCCATGATCGATTTCATGGAGACCATTTCCCGTTTTTTGTTGGGCACTTCAATACCGATGGTTCCTTTGCCCGGCATAGGGGCGATGATCCGGATACCCAGGGCCGACAAGCTTAGCGCTATGTCATCTTCGAGGTTCTTGATCTTGGAAATCCGCACGCCGGCATCGGGAACAATTTCGTACAGGGTAACTGTAGGGCCAATGGTGGCTTTGATGGAGGAGATACCTATCGAAAAGTTATTGATCGTTTCCACGATCCGGTTCTTGTTGGCTTCCAGCTCTTCCTGGGTTACCTGCGAGCCCGTATTTCCATACTCGGCCAGCAGGCTGAGCGGCGGGTACTGGTAGGAAGAAAGGTCAAGCTTGGGGTCGTATTCTCCGTATTCCGCCACCAGGTCTCCTTCCGGCTCTTCGGCGGTTACGGGTATGTCTTCTGCACGGGCCTGCTCAGGGGCTTCTACCGTAAAGGTAACATCCGGCCCTTTGAAAGGCTCCTTAGGCAGCGATGAAGGCTCAAAGATTTCCTCTTCACGCTCTGTCTTCTGAATGGGGGCCGGCCGCTCTTCTTCCATTTCGTCAGCTTCTTCGGTGACTGCCCGGGGCTTATAGCCTTTCCGCTTCTTAGGCAGGTAGCTGCTCAGCAGGTAGTCGTCTATCTCGGTAAATCCATGGAAAAAGATCATCCAGGCCACCAGGATCAGCAGGATCAGCAGGAGGCTTCCGTAACCCATGAGTGAATGAAGCATCTCATTGGCATGCAACCCTACCCGGCCGGAGAGCGTGGTGGTGCTCAGGTCAAAAATATGAACAAAGTATCCCAGGAACAGCGAAAAGAAAAACATGTAAAATACGGATCCCAGGAACAGCCGGTATAAATTCAGCTTAAAAAGGTCTTCGTTGAAAACCCAACGGAAGCCCGTCAGGAACAGGGGAAGCAGAACCAGGAAAGACGATATCCCAAACCAGACATAAATAAACCAGTGGGAAATCTTGGCTCCCAGCAGGCCCAGCACGTTATCGGTTTTGACGTCAGTGTTACCGGCCAGCTCACTCAGTGAACCCTGTACGATATCCTGGTCGGCAGCTCCTGTAAACAGGTAAGAGAAAAAGGAGATCAGCAGAAAAAAAGTGAAGAATATCAGGAAAACCCCTACGAGGAATTTAGCCCGGTTATCATTTGTAATCAGCTTACCATCACGTTTTTGAGGTTCTTTTTCAGCCTTTTTCTTCGGACGGAAAGTATTTGACATTATTCAGGATCGTTAATTATAGGAAAGCATACGGTCACAAAGTTAAAATAAAAACATTAAGACCGCAAACACGATCAGCCAGTAAACCGGCAGCGCAAAAATCAAAGTAGCAAGATAAACCGAATCGAAGAAAACGGTGCCTTTTGTCTTTGGCCTTACTACCGAGCCCAGTAGCACGTAAACGGGGAAATTCACCAGGAAAGCCAGGTAATACAATACGGGTCTCCAGGTGCTGAAAGAAAAGTCACGGGTCACGGCCTGCTCCAGGCTGTCTTTGAGCTGGCGGTTAAACAGGAGCACATTGGTACCGGTTACCTGGTGGTCAGCGAAATCTTCTTTCCGGATCGGAGCTTCAAAATTCAGCACTATTTTTTTCCCGGTATGTGTAAACTGGTTGTAGTTCAGGGCTGTGGGAATAACGGTTACGTCAATTCCCTCGCTCCAGGTTTGCAGGGCCAGGCGGGCCGTCCCTTTTTTCAGCGGAAGCAGCCCGGTCTGGTTGGCACAGAGGCCCTCGCTGAAGATCAGCACCTGTCCTTTATTCCTGAATACCTCCGAACATTTTTCAAAGGTCTCATCGTTCTTGTCCAGATTTTCTTTTCCTTCCGAAATGCGGTAGATGGGCATCATGTACAGCTTGTGCAGCAGGTCTCTCACCCAATCGCGTTTGAAGGCATCTCCCCGGGCCAGCGACCACACCGGCCGGTCAACGATGCAGTCGAGCAGGATGGCGTCAAGAAAGGAGTTCGGATGGAAGGAGGCAAACATGACCGCCTTGTCGGCAGGAATATTTTCCATACCGTTTATCTTAATGTCTTTGACAAAGAACTTCAGGATAATTCCGACGTAAACTTTTAAAAACCGGTAGAGCATTTCCAAATATACAGTTACTGATCAAGAATGTTTTCTTCCAGCGATGAATTCCTGTGATCTCCGTGAAGGATATCCACCATTTCCCGGATATTGTATACGCTTCTGTTGTATTTGTTACTCAGCAAAATGACGACAAAGTCTTCACGAAGATCAAAAAACATAATGGTATTGTATCCTTTCCACCAACCGGTATGGTAAATATAGTCGGTTTGCTGCAGCTTATTGACCCAAAGCCGGAATCCGTAACCATAATTCCGTATGCCGGGGTGCTCAAAGCTCCTGGGCGTATACATTTCCCTGAGGTTTTCTTTGGAAACGATGCTCCCCGATTTCAGCACATTATAATATTTCAGGAGGTCGGGCGCAGTGGAATATATTCCTTTATCGCCAATGATGTCGTCGTAAAAATCTTTGGCCAGCTTCCGGCCGTTCTGGTAGCCGAAAGTCCGGTCTTCGTTGAGGTGCGGACTGGCAGAGGTACCGGCAAAGGTATGCTCCATGCCGGCCGGCCCGAAGATATTTTCTTCCATATAACGGGCAAACGGCATCCCGGAAACCTTTTCTACAATGGCCCCCAGCACGGCGTAATTGGTATTGTTGTAGGCAAAGTAATGGTCAGGCAGGTTCAGCATTTTCGGAGCGGGCTTTGCTTCGGCAAACCACTGCATCATCTGCTGGTTAGTGGGGTAGATCTGTCCGGCCCTTACCCGTTTGTCAAATTCGTA
Source organism: Leadbetterella sp. DM7 (assembly GCF_040829825.2). Lineage (NCBI taxonomy): Bacteria > Pseudomonadati > Bacteroidota > Cytophagia > Cytophagales > Leadbetterellaceae > Leadbetterella > Leadbetterella sp. DM7. The sequence continues at coordinate 127,553 of NZ_JBFOLH020000013.1, forward strand.
CTGGTAGTAGGGAAGTCCCGAGCGGTGCGAAAGCAGGCTTCTGAGGGTAATGCCCGGGTAGGGGAAGTCCGGGTAAAAATCCTGGATGGTATTGTCGAGCCCCAGCTTTCCTTCCTGCTTCAGCTTCATAATGGCCAGCGCCGTAAAGGTTTTGGAGAGTGACGCCAGCTGAAATTTGGAGTTCATGGTGTTGGGAACGGTATCATGGGCAAAGCCGGTGGCTTTTTCCAGCAAAATAATTCCCCTTTGGGCTACCAGCACCGTACCGTTAAAGCCTGATTTCTTATTGAAGGCTTCTTCCAGCAGCTTTGACTTCCTGTCGGCATCAATTTCTTTACGTATCTTACTGATCTCTCCGGCGCTTAAGGGCCTTTCTCCGGCCGGCTGTTTTTCTTTCTCCTCTTCTTTTTTCTGGTCCCGGGCACAGGAAAGCAATATCCCGCACAAAACCAAAATTAATCCTCCTCTCATGAATTACGTAAGCTTTTTAGATACACATGAAGCAGGAAAATGACAATGGATGAAAACATAACGCTGGCCAGTATCTTCAGCGAGGTATTCAGGAAAAAGTTGAAAGTTCCTGCTTCCAGAAAAAACAAATAAGTATGATGAATAAATGTAAGAATGACAATGTAGCGGATGAAGCGCTCCACGCCCATCCCCTCTACAGAAATAACGATCTCGTTTTCCAGTCCCCGGGTAGGGAAGAGCACTTTCAGGATAAATCCGCGGATATAGGCGATCATTACGGTGGCGGAAGCGTGCAAACCGGCGGTATTGTAAAACATATCGACCAGGATACCTGTCACAAACGCAATGAGCAGCGCCGTAGACGTGGGCGTGGAGCTGGGCAGGAACAGGATCACCGAAATGTAGACAAAACAAAAAGCCACATCAAAGAATACCAGGTTCCGCAGGATAAAAACCTGCAGTAAGGTATAGATAATGATGCTTGCCGCTATTTTTAAGAGGGTCTGGGTGTTCACTTTATTCCGGGGTTTGTTTCTGCTTCCTTCTGGCTTTCAATCAACTTGTTCTTCACTACATATACGTAGATCAGGCTGGAAAAATCAGTCGATAACCTGACCGTAATGTTATGGAATGCCTCTGAGGTTGTATTGGAGATCTCACTGATCTTACCGATCATCACATACGGCGGGAATATGGGGTTCTGCAGGGAGGTCACCACGCTGTCGCCTTTGGCCACCGGCTTGAACCGGTCTACGGTATTCAGCTGAATGTAGTTCGGATTGGTACCGCCCCATTTGGCAATACCCAGGGCCACCGTATTGTTTTCACGAAGCTTCCGGTTAAGCACCTCGGCAGATACCATCTGCCGCGAGTGGAGAATGGAATATACCCGGGCGTAATGCTTGTTGGCATAGGCTACCTGGCCTACCACGCCCTGGGGTGAAATCACGCCCATGCCGGCTCTGATGCCGTCTTCGGTGCCTTTGTCTATGGTAATGAAGTTATCGGTCAGGTTATGGGTGCTTCCCACCACTTTGGCCACCATGTAGTCAAAACGGTGCGCCATGAGCGAGTCTGGCTTGTAGCCGGGAATGCCGGAGCTCATTTCCTGCATGTCGGTCAGCTGTTTCCTGAGCCGGACATTCTCCTGGGAAAGCTGGTCGTTCACTTTCCCGAGGCTCACAAATTCATTGGCTTTCTGCGATGCTTCCAGTGAGCGCGCCACCATGCTGTTGGTGGTATTGAAAAAAGACACGTCCCAATAAACGTTGTTCTTTGACATCAGATAAAAGCAAACGATCTGAAGCGCCAGGAACAGAAAGAAATGGCGGCTTTTATAAAGTATTCCGAGTAACTGCGACATAACTATCTGTTAATAAGAAGATGTTTAAAAAATACACAAACTGCTGCGTTGGGCAGGTATACACCTCCGTCTCTCACGCCCTGCATTTTGCGCACTTGTTAAACATCTTCGGTATTGAGAAGCAGCTGCCACCGGGTGACAGCTTCCGGTATTTCTGACGATACCTTTTCCCGGAGCGTTTACTGAACCAGTACGTTTTGGTATTTTTCTATATTTTTTAACACCTCACCGGTACCTCTTACCACGGCCTTTAACGGGTCGTCAGCCACGTGAATAGGCAGCTTGGTTTTTACTTCGAGGCGTTTATCCAGTCCGTGAAGGAGTGCCCCGCCACCGGTCAGGTAAATTCCGTTTTCATAAATATCAGCAGAAAGCTCAGGCGGGGCCATTTCCAGGGCCCGCATAATGGCTTCTTCGATTTTGGAAATGGATTTATCCAGTGCGTAGGCAATCTCGCTGTACGTAACCTTGATTTCTTTCGGAATTCCCGTCATAAGGTCTCGTCCCCGGATCTCTATATCGGCCGGCGGGTTCTCGAGGTCGGGCAGGGCGGCGCCTACCTGTATTTTTATGAATTCTGCAGAGCGCTCACCAATGAGCAGGTTGTGCTCTCTCCGCATGTAGTCTACAATGTCTTTGGTGAATACGTCTCCGGCAATACGCGCAGAAGATTCACATACAATGCCTGAAAGGGCGATCACGGCAATTTCGGATGTACCTCCGCCGATATCCACGATCATGGAACCGTTCGGCTGCTCAATATCAATACCGATACCGATAGCGGCCGCGATGGGCTCGTGCACCATGTATACTTCTTTGGCGCCGGCATGCTCGGCCGAGTCTTTTACCGCTCTCTTTTCTACTTCGGTAATACCGGAAGGAATACAGATGACCATCCGGTGTGAAGGAGAGAAGAACATGTTCCTGCCGGTAGGGATCATCTTGATCAAACCCCTGATCATCAGCTCAGCAGCGGTAAAGTCGGCAATCACACCGTCTTTCAGCGGACGAATGGTCTTAATGTTTTCATTCGTCTTTTCGTGCATCTGCATGGCCTTGTGACCAATGGCCAGCACCTTCCCGCTCACCTTATCCAGGGCGATAATGGAGGGTTCATCTACGACGATCTGATCTTTATATATAATCAGGGTATTAGCAGTACCCAAATCTATGGCAATATCACTGGTGAGAAAATTGAATAATCCGGCCATTTAAGCTCCTCTATTTATACTTTTTATAATTTAAGACGCAAAGTTATATTTATTTTTTTAAAAAATCTTTAAACAAAAGGCATTTAATTGAAATAATTGGCATGCCCTTTTTAAAGGATTTTCAGGCTTCTCAAAACAACGTTCAATATTCACGATTAGTACAGTTTTCTCTATAAAATCAGAAATTTATGCAGGCATTTCCGGTACTGTACCCGGCAGGCGGTTTCCGTACCGGATCAGTCTTTGTCGCCGGGCACACGTATACGGATGGTCCAGAAGTCGCGGAGCTCTTCCCGGATCTTTTCTATATACGCGTTCCTGACCTCCAGCACGACTCCGCAACGCTCTTCAAAGGTCTGCTCTTTTACCGTAAGATTTAATTTTTTGATGAGCTGCATAACGGCATTGGTCTGCTCAAAATCGTAGTCTATCCTGACCGGCGTATTCATGGTACGCACCTCTTTTTCTGTAACGGCCAGGGCTTCTGCCGCCGCTTGTTTGTAGGCATGGATCAGTCCGGGCACGCCCAGCAGGGTGCCGCCAAAATACCGTACCACTATCACCAGCGCAAAGGTAACCTCGCACGAGATCAGGGCATTGAGTATGGGTTTCCCCGCAGAGCCTGACGGCTCGCCGTCGTCATTGGCGCGGTAGTTTTCGCCTTCGTACCCCAGGCGCCAGGCAAAGCAGTGGTGCCGGGCTTTGGGATGGAGCCCCCTGACCTCTTCCAGGATTCTTTTTATTTCTTCTTCATCAGCCACCGGGAAGGCGTACCCGAAAAACTTGCTGCCTTTGTCTTTAAAAAGGCTCTCTCCTGTTGTGATGAGGGTTTGGTATTCGTCAGGCATATTCATCATACGGCAAATTTAATACTTTTGAGACGGGTATAAGTTTTGATGCGGCTCCGGCGTTATGTTTTTATTAACAACCGGCCGATGCAACCTTTGCCTGCCAGCGGCTATCTAAAAGGTAATATGTACAATCCCTTCAATATGGAACCATATTGATTTAAATTCCATCATAAGTTATGAAAAAGATATTTTTTTCGCTGATGACCGCTGCTTCGGTAGCCACTATGTTTTTTCTCCAGGGGTGTGAAGGTCCTGTGGGCCCTCCGGGACCTGCCGGCGCTGACGGGCTTATCGGTGAGGTCCACGAGGTAAAAGCCTCTTTTACTTCATCCAATAAATACGCGGCTGATTTTGATTTTAAACCGGCCATTCTGGAAGGCGACAAGGTGGTAGGCTTTATCCAGGAAGGCGAAGATAACCAGGGAAACTACAATTGGGAACCCCTGCCTCAAACCTTCTTTTACAATGGCAACACCTACCTTTTCACCTATAATTTCTCGCTGACCGGGTTTACTATTTTCCTGGACGGCAACGCCAGTCCCGGGCTTATCGATAGCGGAACCAGGACCGACCGGTATTTCCGGATGCTGATTGTACCGGCCGCTTTGGTAGGAAAGGTAGACCTGAGCAACATGAAAGATATCATGGCCAAAATGGGTGTTGAAGAATCCGACATCAACATTATTCATTGAAAATTTTACGTGGTTCTCGTCAAGCCGGGCCTCTCGACTACGCTCGCACTGACAAGGGCAGCTGTCCTTTGTCACCTCGAGCGTAGTCGAGAGGCCCGGCTTGTCGAGAACCGAACAGGGTCAACATGTCCCTGAACACCTTTCCTGTTTCCCCTCTTTCCTCCCCTGTCCAAAAGAAATCCAAACAATACTTGATTTTTAAACATTTATATGCCTATTTTTGCACCCTGTTATGAAAATCAAGAGACACATATTCCGTGTGCTGAGCGTGCTGATGCTCTTCTGCGTGTTTACCACGCAGGTATCGGCATGGACTGTACAGGAACAATGTGTTACCGCCTCCGATCAGGATTCTTCAGATCATGACCGGCCCGTATTCAAGCAGCTGACCCACGAAACCGTGGTGCCGCATTATGCGTTCTCTTTCGGGGAGATCCATAAATTTTTCCAGGAAAACCTCACTTTTCTTTTCTCTGAGAGCGAGACGGCAGCGGTTTCCTGTTTTCCTTTACCGGTCAATACCTATATGGCCAAGCTCCTTGAGCACCATATAGCCATTAATGCCCCCTGAACATCCCGTTTTTATCATTTTATTATCCGGTGTACAGCGCCCCACTGTGCATTTAAACTCATGTATCATCCTTTTCACGGGGAAAAAAGGAACATCTATAAATTTTTATGAAAAACAGAGGAGGAATTATACTCTTATTTGCCGCCCTGCTTCTGCTGAGCCTGTACTACCTGGCCAGGACCTGGAAGATCAACGATATCCGGAAGGATGCCGCCGCCTATGCCACGGTAAACGGCGTTGCAGACCCGGCGAAACAACAATATTACCTGGACTCCCTGTGGAAACAGAAAGTTTTCCTGGGCTCAACGGTAGAAAGCCTCACCAAGCAGGAATTAGGACTGGGTCTTGACCTCCAGGGAGGTATGCACGTGATCCTGGAGGTATCTCCGGCCGATATCCTGAAGTCGCTGTCGAAAGGCTCACGCGATCCGAAGGTAACCCAGGCCATCAACAAAACCCGGGAACTGGCCGCTAAAGGATCGATCAACTTTGTAGACCAGTTTGAGAAAGAATACAAGGCCCTGGCTCCTGACGCCCGCCTGGCTCCTATTTTCTCTAACAGCTCTAACCGCGATGACCTCTCTTTAAACTCTTCGGATGCCCAGGTGAAGAGCTACATCCAGAAGCAGATCGACGGGGCTTTTGACCGTTCGTATAAGGTGATCGAGACCCGTGTGGATAAGTTCGGGGTGGCCAATGCCAACCTTTCGAAAATTCCGGGTACCAACCGGATCCAGGTGGAGCTTCCGGGCATCGACAACCCGGAGCGGGTAAGAAAGCTGCTTTCGGGCTCGGCCAAGCTGGAATTCTGCGAAGTATATACCCTGCAGGAAATTGCGCCTAATTTTGACCGTTTCACCGCGCTTCTTATGAAGATCGACAACGAGAACCGGGCAAAAGGAGGTACTGCGGTGAAAACAGGTGCCGATACGACAAAAGCGGGCAGCTCGCTGGCGTCAGCCCTGCAAAGCAACGGAGATTCAACCCGGGCTGATTCTACCGCCGGTCTGAACTCGCTGACCAACATGTTCATCATGTCGCCGTCAGGCCTGGCCATCAAAACCAAGGATACCATCCGGTTAAACAGCATCCTGAAAAGACAAGATGCAATAGGCATCTTCCCCTCGGATATGACCTTCCTTTACGATGTCAGCCCGCTGGAAAATACGGTAGGCAACGAAGACATTGTGAACATTTACCCGGTTAAAAACTTCGGTAATGCGCCCCTGGGCGGAGAAGTGATCACCGAAGCGCGCCAGGATTATGACCCGATGACGGGCCGGCCGAACGTTTCGATGCAGATGAATGCTACCGGCGCCCGGAAATGGAAAGACCTGACCGGGAAGAACGTGGGCAGAAGCATTGCCATTATTCTTGACAATTACGTATACTCTGCACCGAATGTAAACGGTGAAATTGCAGGGGGTAACTCTTCTATTTCAGGGAGCTTCTCTGTAGAGCAGGCTCAGGACTTAGCCAACGTGCTTAAAGCCGGTAAGCTTCCGGCTCCTACCACCATTGTAGAAGAAGCCGTGGTGGGTGCATCGGTAGGTTCGCAGGCATTCAGCGCCGGTGTGATCTCATCACTGGTAGGTCTGGTAGCCGTACTGATCTTTGTGGTGATCTATTACAGCCGCGCCGGCTGGATCGCTAACCTGGCGCTGATTGTTAACCTGGTGCTGCTGCTGGGTATCATGGCCTCATTCGGTGCTACCATGACCCTCCCGGGTATTGCCGGTATGGTACTTTCCATTGGTATGTCAGTGGATGCCAACGTACTGATTTATGAACGGGTCAAGGAAGAAATGGCCCTGGGCAAGAATTTCCCTACCTCTATAGCGCTGGGCTTTAAAAATGCCATGCCTTCTATTATTGACTCGCAGCTGACATCTGTAATTACCGGTGTGGTGCTGTTTATTTTCGGTACAGGTTTGATCAAAGGTTTTGCCACTACCCTGCTGATCGGTATCGGTACATCCCTTTTCTGTGCCATTTTTGTTTCGAGGCTGGTTTTTGACAGCCTGATCAAAAAAGGAAAAACCATCAACTTCCGGACGGCATGGACCGAAAAACTGTTTGGCGACAGCAATATTGACTTTATCAAAAACCGGAGACGTTTCTATATTATTTCAGGGATTATGATGCTGATCGGCTTTATTTCTATTGGTATCAGGGGATTCAGCCTGGGCGTAGACTTCAAAGGAGGTAGAACATTCGAGGCAAAATTTGAGAAGAACGTAAATACCGACGAGATTCGTGATGCGGTAGAGAAGGTATTCCCCGGTGCAGCGGTAGAAGTAAAAACCTACGGAGGCTTTGACAAAGTTAAAATCACTTCCGCTTACCGGATAGACGACACCAGCCTGGAAGTAGATGACGAGCTGAAAGCCAGCCTGAATAAAGCCATTTCAGATGTAAACGGCAACAAGGGGGTTGTGGTATCTACTTCAAAGGTAGGGGCAAACATTGCCCAGGATGCCATCTGGTCATCGGTGAAAGCCGTGATCTATGCGATCGTCCTGACGTTTATTTATATCCTGATCCGTTTCCGTCACCAGGCATTCGGCTGGGGTGCAGTAATGGCGCTGTTGCATGACGTGGCGATCATCCTGGGAATTTTCTCTCTTTGCTACGGCTGGCTGCCCATTTCACTCGACATTGACCAGGCCTTCATTGGTGCCGTGCTGACGTTGCTGGGTTACTCCCTGAATGACACCGTGGTAATCTATGACCGGATCAGGGAATACATGGCCGAGAAAGGCGGCAGAACCGAAAGCATTGAAGCGGTTATCAACAACGCCCTGAACAGCACACTGAGCCGTACAGCCGTTACCGGTATTGCTACGCTGATTGTACTGTTTGTACTCCTGATATTCGGCGGAGAAACCATTCGCGGGTTTATCTTCTGTATGTTTGTAGGGGTAATTGTAGGTACGTATTCTTCCCTGTTTATTTCTGCTCCGTTTGTGGTAGATGCCCTGAACAGGAGCAACCGGAATAAAAGTACGTTGAATCCAACCGTGAAACCGGCCTAAGTCCGGAAGCAGAGAACGCAGATTGCGCTGATTTAAGCTTTCGCAGATTATACAGGATGATCCTGTATAATCTGCGGCTATCAGCACTCTCTGCGTTCATTTTTTTATTTCAGCTCAAAACGGTCAAGGTTCATGACCTTGTTCCAGGCGGCCACAAAATCTTTCACCATCTTTTCACCCGAATCGGTACAGGCATATACTTCTGCCACTGCCCTCAGCTCCGAGTTAGAGCCAAACACCAGGTCGGCACGGGTACCCGTCCATTTTTTCTCTCCGGTTTTGCGATCGGTTCCTTCGTACAGCTCCTTGTCGGGGCCGGTAGCTTTCCACGCAGTCTCCATATCCAGGAGATTCACAAAGAAATCATTGGTCAGCTGTCCGGGGCGGCTGGTGAATACACCGTGTGCCGAACCGTCATAATTGGCATTCAATGCCCGCATTCCGCCTACCAGCACAGTGAGCTCAGGAGGAGTAAGGGTCAGCAATTGCGCTTTATCGACGAGCAGGGCCTCGGTAGATACGGGCAAATGGGATTTCCGGTAGTTCCGGAAGCCATCGGCCTGCGGTTCGAGGTAGCTGAACGACTCCACATCGGTTTGTTCCTGCGTGGCGTCGGTACGTCCGGGCGTAAAAGGCACGTTAACGGGGTACCCGGCGTCTTTTGCCGCCTTCTCAACGGCTGCACATCCGCCCAGCACGATAAGATCGGCCAGGGATACTTTTTTGCTCCCCTGCTGTGCTCCATTGAATTCCTGCTGAACGGTTTCCAGTACGTGCAGGGTTTCTGAGATCAGCGGGGTATTGTTTACCTGCCAGTACCTCTGCGGAGCCAGGCGAAGCCGCGCACCGTTGGCACCGCCCCGTTTGTCGCCCCCGCGGAAAGTGGAGGCTGACGCCCATGCCGTAGAAACCAGCTGGGAAACCGTTAAGCCGGAAGCCAGTATCCGGTCTTTCAGGGCCGCAATGTCTGCGCTATCGATCAGTTCATGATCTGCCGCGGGAACAGGATCCTGCCAGATCAGCACTTCTCCGGGCACTTCAGGCCCCAGATAACGCGAACGCGGCCCCAGGTCACGATGGGTAAGCTTAAACCACGAACGGGCAAACGCATCGGCAAACTGATCGGGGTTTTCCAGGAAACGGCGGGATATTTTTCCGTATTCGGGATCATAACGCAAAGAGAGGTCGGTGGTCAGCATTCTGGGTGCATGTCTCTTCGACGGGTCATGCGCATCCGGAACGGTTTCAGCACCCATACCGTATTTAGGCACCCACTGATGGGCTCCCGCCGGACTTTTCTCCAGTTCCCATTCATAACCGAAGAGGTTCCAGAGGAAGTTGTTGCTCCAGCGGGTAGGCGTGCTGGTCCAGGTTACTTCCAATCCGCTGGTAATGGTATCTCCACCCTTACCGGTACCAAAGCTGTTGCTCCAGCCCAGGCCCTGCTCTTCGAGGCCGGCCTCTTCCGGGCTGGCTCCTACGTGCTCAGAAGGTGCTGCTCCGTGCGTTTTACCAAAGGTGTGTCCTCCGGCAATCAGGGCTACGGTTTCTTCATCGCTCATTGACATCCGGCTAAAGGTATCGCGGATATCTTTAGCCGCCGCTATCGGATCGGGATTACCGTTTGGTCCTTCCGGGTTCACATAGATCAGCCCCATCTGAACGGCGGCCAGCGGGTTTTCCAGGTTCCTGGAATGCAACTTCCCGTCTGCGTCGTCGTCTGACACCAGAACGGCACCGGCTTTTTCCACGCCATGCGAACCGCCCTGCGCATACCGTACATCACCGCCCAGCCATTCTTTTTCGGCACCCCAGTAAACCGACTGATCGGGCTCCCAGACGTCTTCCCGGCCACCGGCAAAACCAAAGGTCCTGAAGCCCATGGATTCCAGGGCCACATTCCCGGTAAGCACCAGCAGATCGGCCCATGAAATTTTCCGGCCGTACTTCTGCTTGATCGGCCACAGCAGGCGGCGTGCCTTATCCAGGCTTACGTTATCGGGCCAGCTGTTCAGGGGAGCAAACCGCTGCTGCCCGGCACCGGCGCCGCCCCGGCCGTCCTGTACACGATATGTACCGGCACTGTGCCAGGCCATCCGTACAAACAGGGGGCCGTAATGACCAAAATCGGCCGGCCACCAGTCCTGGGAGTCGGTCATTAATGCATGCAGATCTTTCTTCAGCGCTTCAAAGTCGAGGGTTTTAAATTCTTCTGCGTAATTAAAGTCTTTATCCATCGGATCAGAAAGAGAGGAATTCTGCCTCAGGAGATTAACTTTAAGCTGATCGGGCCACCAGTCGTGGTTCTGGGTGCCTTCGCCTGCCACCGGTTTATTCAGCGTTCCATTGTGAAACGGGCATTTGCTGATGTCGCCATTTCCATTGTTTTCCATAGGTTAACTATTTTCGTTTATGTTATAAAAATAGGGAGAGTATTTTCATTGACAAAGAAAATTGTTTTTATATTTGCTATTGATATTATCAATGCATCAATGAACATTCAGCAACTCCAATACATTATTGCTTTAGACCGGTACAAAAACTTCACAAAAGCCTCAGAAAGCTGCTTTATTACCCAGGCAACCCTGAGTACGATGATCCGCAGGCTGGAAGAGGAACTGGAGGTCATTATTTTCGACCGGAAGGCCAATCCCATCATTACGACCGATGCCGGCAGGGAGATCATTGCAGAGGCCGAAAAGGCGTTGGACCATATTAAAAATATGGTTATGCTGGCCAAAGAAGACAACGGGGTGATTGAAGGAAATGTACGCATCGGCATTATTCCCACAATAGCCAATTCACTGCTACCCCTGGTACTGAAACCCGTCATGGAGCAATACCCCCGGCTTGACATCACCATTACCGAGATCACTACTGAAAACGTACTGGAGCAGCTCAAGGGCAACCAGCTGGATTTCGGTATCATTTCTACTCCCATAGACGCCAAAGGATACGATACGGAAGTTTTGTATTACGAGCCCCTGAAGGTATACGGAAACATCCGGTCCAATAAAAAATACCTTATGACCAGCGACCTTACCCGCGAAACGCACTGGCTGCTGGAAGACGGTCACTGTATCCGTGACCAGATCATGAGCTACTGCTCGCTGCAGAACAAGCATAACCAGCTGTCCAATCTGAAATTCCAGTCGCATTCTTTCGAAACCCTCCTGAACATGGTAGATAGCTTCGGCGGGCTGACCATCATACCCGAACTATATGTTCAGACCCTGCCTGAAAGGCAGCAAAGCAAGGTCATGGAGTTCGAGCGGCCGTTCCCGGTGCGGGAGATCAGCATGATCTCGTACCGGTCTGATGTAAAGGCAAGGCTGGGAAAAGCGCTGGCCGCTAAAGTGCGGCAGATCGTGGAAGGCGTTCTGCAGGTAGACCTGAACCAGTCGGTGCTCCTGAAAGCGTAGGAAACTTATAGAGACCTCTACAACTTCAAAATCAAGACTTGCAAAAAATTAACCCAGGGGTTCCTTTATATTACTTTCACCACTTTAAAGTACCCGCCTTCTTTTTGCGGCGCATTTAAGAGGGCTTCGTCGCGGGTGAGATCGTTATGGGGCTCATCTTCGCGGTAAGCATTGATATTGTCGTGCATATGGATCACCGGCTCAACGCCTTCGGTATTTACTTCGTCAAGCTGGTCTATCCAGGCCAGGATCTGCTCAATGTCTACCGACAGCTGGTTTTCTTCTTCCGGTGTGAGCTCCAGCCGCGCCAGGTGAGCTACTTTTTTAATGGTTGCTATGTCTATGGGCATATCGGTCCAGTTCGGTTTGAATGATGGTATATACTTCCTGCTTCAGCTCATCGGCGGTTTTTCCCTGCGGGTACACAGGCTCATGCACAATAACCCGGGGAAAACCCCGGAAAACGAAGGAGCCGGGCATAATGCGGTACAAATTTAAGAAAGATATCGGAACTATGGGCGTGTTGCTGTCAATGGCCAGCACAAAGGCCCCGTCTTTGAAAGGTTGCTTCATCACGGGGATGGTGTCGCTCAGAATGCCGCCTTCGGGCATGATAAAAAGGCTTCTGCCTTCCCGGAGGGCATTCATGGAGCGTTTGAACGACTTCACCCGGCTGTTTTTATCGCCCCGGTCTACCTGGATATGCAGGCGGGCAAACATATAGCCCAGCAAGGGCACTTTTTTCACCGAGCTTTTCCCCATATAGGAAAAGTAATTCCTGACCACCTTCATGCCTACGGCTACATCGAGGTAGGAAAAATGATTGGCTACAAAAATATAGCGGGCCTTCCTGTCGGGACGAAAGCGGTATTCCGTTTTTACCCAAAGCCCGCTGATAAAGAAAAAAATATCGGCCCACAGGTTGGTGAGGCGGGTACCGTACCGGTTCCATTTCTTTACCCGTATACAAACGTAAATGAAAGGGTACAGGGCCAGGAAGATCACTACCAGCCACCCTACACACCACGCATTGTACAGGTAACTTAAAACACTAGCTTTCTTTCGAGACATGCTTTTTCAGTTGTACGGGCTCTACCGTATTTTTCCGCATTTTCATATTCAGCAGCTCCACAAAGAACGAGAAAGCCATGGCAAAATACACATAGCCTTTGGGCACATGCACATGAAATGCCTCTGCCACCAGCAGGGTACCGATAAGCAAAAGGAAAGAAAGCGCCAGGATTTTGATGGTCGGGTGCTTTTCTACAAAATCGCCGATGGGCTTGGCAAAGATCAGCATGACCACCGATGACAAAACAATGGAAGCAGCCATAACGGCTATTACGCTGGTCATGCCCACAGCCGTGATGATAGAATCAACAGAGAAGATAATATTAATCAGTACAATGTCTAAAATGGCCCGTGACAGGGTAGAGGCCGATTTTCCGCCGGAAACCTTATCACCGTCTTCCCCTTCCAGCTTATGGTGAATTTCGTACGTGGTTTTGTAGAGCAGGAAAACCCCTCCGGCCAGGATCAGCAGGTCTTTGCCCGAAATACCGATAGACCAGGGCAGGCCCAGGTCCTGCAGGTCAAACAAGGGCTTTTGTAACCTCAGGATAAGCCCGAGGATGAAGAGGAGGCCGATCCGGATAAACATGGCCAGGATAATCCCCCAGTTACGGGCTTTGCGTTCGTCTTCAGGCTGCAGCTTGGAGGCTATCACGGATATGAAGATGATATTGTCGACACCGAGAATGATTTCCAGCAGGGTGATGGTAAAAACACTGGTCAGTGCCGCAGAAGTAAAAAGCTCTCCCATTTACGATTTTTTGAGCAAAAATAGGAGAAAAACCAGATAAGGCATAGAAGTACCCGTAAGTTTTAATTTCCAGGTACTTCTATGCGGTACAGAATTAAAAATCAGAAGACCAGTTATTCATATAGGTGGAGGAATTTCCTTTGCGGAAACGCCAGGATAATTTTTCCCCTTTCCGGATAATTGAAAAGTCACGGGCTTCCGGGTATTCTTTATCTATATATTCCTTATCTGTAAAATGCTGCTTCAGCAGGCCCCAGACTTTGTCATAGTCGGCCTGGCTTCTTGCTGAGCCGTTAATGATGAGCTCATCGCCATTGATCCGGAGCTTCACGTCTTCCTTACCTGAAATGAGGCCGCTTGCGGTCAGCGCCTGCATGAAGTCGTTCATGCTTTTTTCCATAGCCATACGTTTCTTTTCGGCCAGCTCACGAATCTGGTCGGCTTTGACCCGGATCACGTTCGACAGGCTGTCGATAGGTCCATGATTTTTAGCGATTTCTTCCTGCATTCTGGCGATCGGAGCTTGTTCTTTGCTGATCTTTTCCTGCAATACCGCAATCTGGCTCTGCAATTCCGCCAATCGGGCATTGCTTGCCGTATGCTGTTTTTCCAGCTTTACCCGCTTTTCTTCCAGCTCCTTCTCCAGCTTTATTTTCTCGGTGCTGTTCAGGTCTTTCCTCCGGTTCAGTTTTCGGGATTCCAGGTTCACTTCCATGATCTGCAGGGCCAGCTCCTCCTGTTCTTCCACCGGTATTTCAATTTTTTCAGCCTTCTCTCTGATTTCTGTGGAAAGCTTTTCAATTTCTTTGATATGGGTGGCCTGCATGGTATTGCTGATTCCCGATATCTTTTCAGAATATTTCCGGATCTCGCCTGAAAGTCCCTCAATCTCTTTCTGAAGCTTTTCAATTCTGGAATCCAGGGTATCTTTCGGGGCAACCGGCTTTACTGCTTCTTTCTTCTCTCCGGAAGCCGCTACCTGCTGAAAAGCCTCCGGCATTGTTTCTTCCTGCGGTTGGGGTTCTTCTTCGCGGATCTCGTCTCTGGCATAGACCACACCCCCGAGAAACAGGCTCATGACCAGGAGCACCCCCAGTACATTAGCCGGGTTAAAATACCCCGACGGGTTGACACCGGCTATCCGTTTAACGCGGGTCAGCAGCGAATCGTTTTTCCGGCCGAAGGCCATGGCAAACGGCAGGGCATAATCGGCCACTTCTACCAGGGCTTTGGCCAGCACAAGCCGGTTTCCGCAAATTTCCAGGGCGATATCATCGCAGCAGTTTTCGCGTTCGGTTCTGATGCGGGAAGACAGCACCCATACAAACGGGTTAAAAAAGAAGAGCACTTCGGCAAAGCTCTGGAAGATGTTGACCAGGTAATCGCTTCTTTTAATGTGGGCGAGCTCATGGGCAAGAATGGCCTCCAGGTGCTGCACACTCAGTCCACTCAGCATACCTACGGGAAACAGGATCACGGGTTTGAGCCATCCTACGGTAACCGGGGCTGAGATTTGTCTTGTTTCGGCCAGCTTAACGGTGCGCCAGAGGCTTACCCGGCCCTGGATCTGCCGCATCAGTTCTTCTGCCCTTTCATTGACCAGAGGCAGAGAGGCTTTTTTCATTTTTTCAATAAAGAGCAGGCCGATAGACATCCTGCCCAGCAGGAAAAATACGCCCAGAGCCCACAGCACAGCCACCTCATGGATATGGGCATTGATCAGGGCCAGAAAAGACCCGGCTACGCTTTGCGGCTCCATCGGCGAAGAGGCTACCCAGGTGGTTTCACCCGAGAGAAATGATGCCGGCTCCTCCAGGTTAAATGATTCAGCGGGCCCGTACAGGTAGAAAAACGTGAGTAACGAAACCGTCAGAAGAAGCATCAGGCTGCCCATAGCCAGAGCATACCGGTGCCGCGCCTGCTTTATGCCCAGCGACAGCAACCAGAATACCAGCAGGATAATTGCCCCCTGCCAGAGCGAGTGCAGCAGGGTATAGCCCAGTGCGGGGCTAAAGTTTTCGGGAAATGTTATTAATAGCTTTTTCATAATTATTGTTTTATTTTTTGTTTTCCAACGTTTCGATCCAGGCTTTGATCTCGTCCAGCTCGTCTTTGCTGACCGACTCATTGCCCAGGGCCTGCATCACCATGCGGCTGGCAGAACCCCGGAATGCCGTATCGATAAACCGGTCAAGCAATAATTTCTGGGTGCTTTCTTCTTCTATGGCGGCCTGGTAGATATGGTACCGGCCTTCTTCGGTGCGGGTCACCAGGTTTTTCTCGTGCATGATCTGCATGAGCTTAAGGGTGGTGGTATAGCCCACCTCCTTATGACGGGAGAGCTCTTCGTTGACCTGCCTGACGGTGGAGGCTCCTTTTTTCCAGAGGATCTGCAGGATCTCCAGCTCAGACTCGGTAGGTTTGGGTAGCTGTTTCATTTATTACGAATTGTTTCGTAGCAAATATAAAGAAGGGGGAGGGAGAGTTGCAAGTTTTTCTACGAATTTTTTCGTATTAACCGTATTAGTCACGGAGGTTGTTGAACCATACAGGCATAGAAGTGAAAAGATAAAAGTGAAAAACTAAAAGTTGCGGTACATGCTTTCATTATAGACTAATGTTCCGCAACTTTTAACTTTTCGTTTTTAGCTTTTCACTTATTTAACCACATAGATACATAGGCACTCCAGATAAACGTAGAGAACTATGTATCTATGTGGTTAAAAAAAGATCTCCGTGGTTAAAACCAAAAAAGCCTGTCAACTTGCGCTGACAGGCTCATTAATAAATATCCGGCATCTACCTACTCTCCCAGGTTTGATCCTAGTACCATCGGCGGTGTGGGGCTTAACTACTCTGTTCGAAATGGTTAGAGGTGGACACCCATCCTATTG
>NZ_JBFOLH020000014.1:0-123426 GCF_040829825.2 Leadbetterella sp. DM7
CCGGCATATAGGCCTGCCTTGATGCACGTTTTTGACGCGCTTTTGCCATATTATTCGCTTTTGCCTCCGAAAAATAAGAAATAATCCCCTTTTAATAAAGAATTTAGCCTGTTAACAGCAAACCCTATTTAAGGTACTCACGGGTTTTAATCAAAGGAATTTTCATTCCATAATGCTTATTCAATGCTTTAATAAACTCGTTGGCTATTACAGCCTGCCCAAACGCTGTAGGATAGAAACCATCATTAGAATAAAAATTCCCTCCCGGGTATTTAAACTCCACCTGAACCCCATCATCCGTAATAAACTTCCCTTCCCTGATCTTTTTAAAAAGGCCGTGCAGGTCTACCACCGGAAAATTGTATCTCTCACTAAGTATTTCTATTTCTATATTTTTATAGCGCATATTATTATAGACCGAATTACTTACAAATTCGCTATAGTATGCTCTAACATCCATAGGCCCCCCTAATTTTGTTCGCTTATTTACAACAATGTCTTCTTTAAGCGCCAGGCTGACCCGCGGACTCAACAGCGAGTCAAGTGTGGAGTTCATCAGGAAAACAGAATTATCTAAATCAGTGTTAGAATGAAATACCAGGTCTCTTTTTACCAGCAGGCTATTATATACCTCTCTCGCCGTCACTACGTAAAACAGAGGAGTATCCATGGGGTCCGGAATATTGGCCACACACAAAAGCCTCTTCCTTTCCCCTGTTACTAAATTAGTAGTTCCCCAGGCCAGCCGCTGTTCATTATTTCCTATCGCCCCCCAGGGTATGATAGCATCGAAAGACCCTGCTAAAGCTTCTCCATTAACCATTTTCACCAGGTCTGTATAGCCCGATTCTAAGGTTACCAAATCTGCAGGGTTCTTTTCACAATAAACGGAATATTCGTTATCACCTAAACGGTCTGCAAAAATATTCTCTCCTCCATCTTTAAAAAGCTGTAACAATTGCCACCGCTCCGAGTTGGCTACCGCCCAGTTCTTCAACTGGCTTACCTCCCGGTTCTTTTCCATTTCAAAATCCTTCTCCGTGTTTACAGAAATGCCCAGGTTATTATTTACCAGCTTAAATTTTGGAGCCGGCCCGCCCGTAGGGTTAAAGTGGGTAAGCACTAATCTGCCTACCCCGTTCAGGTTTTGATGGGCAAAAGTGGGTGTTTTAAAGTCAGTCAACCCCATTTGCCGGGCAATTAATACCGGGTAGCTGGTTTCCATCCCGTCATTAAAGTAACCGCCATCTCTGAACCCTGCTGTTAAGCTGCTGCCGTATGCATAATATTGGAACGGTTTACCCTTGTTTTCCGACCGCTGAAATTCCCGTAAATCCAGTGAGGGCTGAGGAGGTGCTCCAGGTCTTACAGGCGGAATAAATACAGTTGTATCGCCCACAATCACCAAAGATTTGATAAAACGGGTTCGTTCCTTTAGGAGGGAAATCTCCTTTTCAACCCTGCTTTTTATAGTATCTCCATTAATGACATAAACATCAGGAACGTCTGATTTCAGGATATCCTTCTCCCCGCAGCTCATCAGACCTCCGATAACAAGTAGTAAATTTAGTAGCACTTTATTCTTCATTGATTTTTATAATACATTGATTCTATGATAACTAAAATGTAATGATTCTTTAATTAAATGATGTGTTATAATCTCATTACAATATTAAACCTGCACCGTCTAAACCATTTCTTGATTCAAATCAAGAAAAAATTGATTCAATTAGCCATAAGGCTACGTGATTCCTTTTATGACAAGTCCCGGAATCTATAAAGACAGACTAATCTCAATTTGTGTTTATTCAAGAAAGGGAGACGTCCTCCTTTTAACACAGCAAAGTTAAGGGGAGGTTTACACATAATCTCTTGATTTAAAATAAGAAAAAAATTGATTTGAATCAATTCGTGTAGTTACACAGTTTCATTTTCAACCGTATCTAACCTTCCATGATCCCTATTCCGAAACGAAACAATATATTGGCAATCACAGCATGACCAAAAGCACCGGGTCGAATACCATCGGAAGAAAAAAATCTCCACCCGGTCACTTAGCGCTGACCTGTATCCCATCATCGGTAACCATTCGGCCCGCATTGATTTTTTGTAAAGCTGGTCAATAAAAAAACAGGGCCGCTGCATGCAACGACCCTGTTTTACCGTAAGCGGCTTTTCTTAGTTTACTGAAGCTACTCTGTTAGTAGTAGTATTGATCTTAATGTCTTTGGAGATCACTTTTCCAGCCACTCTGACCTCAAAAGCATAATCTCCGTCAGGGAAACCGGCCAGGTTATACACCTTTACAAAAGCCGGAGTTTCTCCGATAACCTCGCGGTAAATTACATCACCGGCTGCATTCTTGATAGATACCGATCCCTTCTCAACCAGTTCAGGAATGGTCACTTTGAATTTCAGTCCGTCAACTACTTTCACCTCCACTTTCTTAGGAGCGGCAGGTAAAGATTCGTTTGCATAAGCATTGCCCAATCCGGCCAATAACGCCAATACGATTACAAGCTTTTTCATAATTCTTCTGGTTTTTTGATTATGTAATAAATTTGGTTTAATGTCTCGTTGTTCTGACATCACAAAGGTAGATAACTTACTTAATTCGTGTCAATTACCTGAAAAAAGTTCCTTCCAGGATGCTACGAAAATATTAGAATAGTACCACAGTTCTATAAAAAGTACAAGCATTCGTTTGAAATCTCATAGGGTTACCTTTCCAGCTGATTTTCAGGCAATTGCACTTAACTAAGAAATCTATAGGACAACTACCCGGGGAATGTACTTTTTTTCAGGAATTCTTACAAATCAAAAAAACAGGCAAAACGCTTGTATTTGATCATTTCTAAAGTAACTTTCACTTTTTAGACACCCGTAGCCGGGCATCCGGTACATATACCCGGAACTATACACTCGGAACCAGTATACATACATGAAAAAACCTGACCTTTCTTTCTGGCAGATCTGGAACATGAGCTTTGGCTTTTTAGGCATACAATTCGGATTTGCCCTGCAGAATGCCAATACTTCCCGTATTTTCGAAACCCTGGGCGCCGATGTCGATAAAATCGGCCTGTACTGGCTGGCTGCCCCCGTGACCGGCCTGCTGGTTCAGCCGGTAGTCGGCTATTTTTCAGACAAAACCTGGACCCGCTTCGGGCGTAGAAAACCTTACTTTATGATCGGGGCCCTGCTGGCCTCGCTGGCCCTGCTCATCATGCCCAATTCACCCGCGCTCTGGGTGGCCATAGGCACCCTCTGGATCATGGACAGCTCCATTAACATCAGCATGGAGCCGTTCCGCGCTTTTGTAGGCGACAACCTGAACGAAAAACAACGCCCGCTGGGATTCTTTACCCAAAGCTTCTTTATCGGCCTGGGGGCGGTGGTAGGCTCTGCCCTGCCCTATATTTTTACCAACTGGATCGGCCTTTCCAATACAGCCGGACCCGGTGTGATCCCCGAATCGGTCAAATGGTCGTTTTACTGTGGCGGTATTGTATTCTTCCTGGCCGTGCTCTGGACCGTGCTGCGCTCCTCCGAATACCCGCCGGAAGAGCTCGAAAAATTTGAAGGAAGCGTATCTTCCGAAACCGCCGTCACCGATGTACCCGTACAGAAACAAATGATTTACGGGCTGGCATTCCTGGCGGCAGGGCTGCTCTCCTGGCAGCTGATCAGCATGAACGGGCTCGACAAAGAGCTGTTCATTCTCTCGGGCGGTGTGGCCTTAACCGGCCTGTTGTTTGTACTGGCGGGTTTGTTGCGGCAAAACCGTATCTCCAACGGCTTCACCGAAATCATTACCGGCATGCTGGATATGCCGGCCACCATGAAGCAGCTGGCCCTGGTACAGTTTTTTACCTGGTTCGCTCTTTTTGCCATGTGGATATACACCACCCAGGCTGTTACAGGGCACGTGTTCGGGTCGCACGACCCTACCTCAAAAGTATACAATGACGCCGCCGACTGGGTGTCTGTTATGTTCTCCTTCTACAGCCTGGTATGCGCAGTAGCCGCTTTCGGCCTGCCGAGGCTGGCGGCAAAAATGGGCAATCAGAAGGCCCACCTCCTGGCGCTGACCCTCGGCGGACTGGGCCTGATTTCCATTTATTTCGCCACTGACCGGACCCACCTTATCCTGGCCATGACCGGGGTGGGAATTGCCTGGGCCAGTATCCTATCCGTACCGTATACGCTCCTGTCTAACTCCCTGCCAGCCGCCAAAATGGGGTATTACATGGGTGTGTTCAACTTCTTTATCGTAATTCCACAGATTGTGGCAGGCACTATCCTGGGCTTTGTATTAAAGACCTTTTTTAACAGCGAACCGGTCTACGCGCTCATCATCGGCGGGATTTCCATGATTTTAGCCGGGCTGCTGACCTTGCTGGTGAAGGAATGAAAAAGCCTTGAAATTGTCGGCAGTGAAAGGCCGGGGAGTCAAACTCGGGGAAGCAGCGGCCGGATTACCGGCCGGTTGGATCAAATGCTCTAAAATGAGCCTGGCGCCTGCGGCCTCCCACTCCCGGAAAACGGAGCGTTTGTTTGTATAACCTGCCATAAAACGGATAAAATCAGAGACGGCAAATGTATTGCGGTACAAGCCGGCTCCTGACCGCTCCCCGTCTATGGCGTTACAGGTTTGCTCGTAGTGGTTTTTTATGGGTACCATCAGCACGGGCTTGCCCAGCAGCATGGCTTCACAAACCGACTCAAAGCCTGCCGTAGAAATAACCCCTTTGCATTTCTGCATCATTTCCAGGAACCGGGAGCCGTTTATCCGATGAAAAAACAGGTTGGGTGAGACCTCCTCCACCTCTTCCTCCTGGGGCCTGTCTGAAAAACAGTGAATACGGTTCACAGGAAATCTTCTTTGCCAGCCGGCTATCTCATCGGCCATGGTTTGCTGGGTCACGTAGGCCAGGAAATAATCTCCCGGCCCGGGATCCAGCTTTTTTACCTCATCTCTCAGAAGTGGCGGAACAAGGTGGATATTTTTATCCGGCTCACCGGCATAAAACGATAAAGCCAGCCTCTTTTCAGCACCCAGGGCGGTAATGCGGCTGTTCAGGTTCACTAAAAAACGGTTCAGCCGGTTGCCCTCCGGGTGAACAAAATCTTTGTGCAGCATTAAATACTGGTGAGCAATGCACACCATCGGGGCCTTTTTCCGGAACAGCACCTGGTGCAGGCCTCCCAAAACATCGTAAAAATTGACGATAACATCGGGCTGAAGCTCCCGGATGCAGCGATCTATCCGGAAAAGGCTGCTGCAATACTGCCGGAAATGCCGGAAAAGAGCCTTGAAAGTATTGGGTAAAGAAAGCGCCCTGGTCTTCCGGCTGTAAGCCAGTCCCGGACTGACGAAAGGTATGATCTCTGCCGGGAAGGCCTCCCGGAAAAACGCCTGGACCCGGTGACCGCTCCCGGAGCCTACCAGTGCCCCCGAAACCTCGTGGCCCTGTTTTTTGATGATCTCTGCGAGGGCAATGGCCTGGGTCAGGTGCCCCCGCCCTTCTCCCTGCACAATGAAAAGAAATTTCATCCCGTTATGGCCAGTGAAACCGTTAAAGGAGCTTCCTGTTCCACCTCTTTTTCCCGGAAATAAATCAGCTCCCAGTTGCCTTCGTCATCTTCAACCAGCGCAGAAAGCGACTCCACCCAGTCGCCTGAATTCAGGTACAGCACCCCGTTGATGTCCCGGATGGCCGGCTGGTGGATATGCCCGCAGATAATGCCGTCGCACCCTTTGGCACGGGCCATTTCCGACAGCTTCTCTTCAAAGTCTGTAATGTAATTCACGGCCTGCTTAACCGAATTTTTGATCTTTTGCGACAGGGAGAAATACGGCAATCCGCGCCAGGTACGGTAGCGGTTATACTGTTTATTCAGCCAGAGCAGGAAAGTATAGCCCAGGTCGCCCAGGTAAGCCAGCCATTTCATGTGCAACGTCACGCTGTCGAACACATCGCCGTGGGTTACGTAAAATTTCCTTTCCCCCGATTTAAGAATATAATCTCTCCGGATCTGGAAATTTTTTCCTATCACCAGCGGAAGCACATTATCAAGAAAATCATCGTGATTGCCCCGCAGGTAGATCACCTTGGTATCGTAGCGGTCCATCATCTTCAGCACCACCCGGAAAAACCCGGTGTGCTTTTTCTTCCAGGAGCCGTACTTTTTCAATTGCCAGCCGTCAATGATGTCGCCGTTGAGAATGAGCCGGTCGCAGCGACACGACTTGAGAAACTCCGTCACCTCCCGGGCTTTGGATCCGCCGGTGCCTAAATGAAGGTCAGAGATGACTACGGTGCGATATCGGTTTTTCATATACGCAAATATCTGCACCGGAAATTACCTGGTAATTAAGGGATTGTTACCAGACCGTTAAATAAGTGAAAAGATAAAAGTGAAAAACTAAAAGCTAAGGAACATTCTGTATTTATGTGAGGATTGTGATAAGTGAAAAGTTAAAAACTAAAAACTAAAAGTTAAGGTACATTCCGTAATTATATGCAGAAATGTACCTTAACTGTTCACTTTTAACTGTTCACTTTTAACTTATACCTTCCTACACCGTCATCAGCGTCAGGTTATTCGTCCTGTGCTGCTTTCCGAGCGGGTAGCTCGACATGTTGATAAACTTATCTCCTTTCACCAGCAGCCCTTTCTTCTCAATGAACTTGTTGGCTTCATCGATCAGGATAAGCTCGTTATCGGCGTGCTCAAGATCTTTCTGGGAAAACGCATTCACTCCCCAGTACAGGCTGAGCTGGTTAAGCAGCTTTTCATTCCCGGTAACGATATAAATCTGCGATTTGGGCCGGTGGTGCGACAAACGGAAAGCGGTATACCCCGATGTAGTTACGCCTACAATGGCTTTCACCCGGAGGTCACGCGCCAGGCGACAGCCCATCATGATCACGTTATCGTTGTCTTTTTCTATCGAAACATAGTTCGGGTCGGTCACCCGGGTATGGTGCCGGTAATACAGCACCGACGGGTCCCCGTATTCTTCAATATGCTGAATGGTACGGGTCATGGTCTGTACCGCCAGCAACGGGTACTTACCGGAGGCGCTCTCTGCGCTCAGCATGACCGCATCAGCACCATCAAGAACGGCATTGGCCACGTCGCCCACTTCTGCCCGGGTAGGGGTCGGGCTGTCGATCATGCTTTCCAGCATCTGGGTAGCCACAATCACCGGCTTCACGGCCAGGTGGCATTGGCTGACCAGCCTTTTCTGGATGATCGGCACCTCTTCCGAGGGCATTTCAACGCCCAGGTCACCCCGTGCCACCATCACACCGTCAGCGGCATCAATGATCTCGTCCATATTCTGAATGGCTTCGGGCTTTTCCATCTTGGCAATTACCCGTGCCTGCGATCCTCTTTCCCTGATGTATTCTTTTATCTTCAGAATTTCTTCTGCCGTACGTACAAATGACAAGGCTACCCAGTCCACATCATTCTCCAGCCCGAATTCCAGATCCCGGAAATCTTTATCCGTTACCGAAGGCTGCGAAATATTGGTATTGGGCAGGTTAACCCCTTTCTTCTGCTTTAACAGGCCCCCATATACCACTTCGGTGATCACTTCGTGGGTCTCTTCGTTGATCTCTATTACCTTCACTTCCAGCTTCCCGTCGTCCATCAGGATCCGGTCTCCCGTCTTAACATCGCGGTACATCCCGTCGTAAGGAGTGCTGGCACGCTCCGAGTTTCCTACAATATCTTCATTGGTAAAAATAAAGCGACTTCCCTTTTCAAGCGGAACACCGGCATTGCCGCCTTCCATCAGTCCTACCCGGATCTTCGGGCCCTGAAGGTCCTGCAGAATGGCACAGTGAAACCCATGCTCACGGTTGATCTTCCTGATTCTTTCTATTCTTACTTTGTGCTCCTCGTGGGTGCCGTGCGAAAAATTAAGCCGGAAAACATTTACTCCTGCCCTCGCCAAAGCAATCAGCATTTCTTCACTTTCCGAGGCCGGACCCACCGTAGCCACTATTTTGGTCTTCTTTATCATTACTAAAAAACGGTTTTTACCACTTCTGACAGGCTTTTATTCCTGAAAAACAAAAAATACGGGCGTAAAATTAGACATATTCATTCATAGTAACAGAATAAAATATCAGATACTTTCTAAATGATTGGCATATTATTCTTAATTGGCCCTTTCGGGTACCTGATCCTTTCCTTCCCTGCTGAATTTCCTTACTTTTGTCCCATCGTTAATCTACCCTTAATAGTGAATATGAGCGAGAAAATTTATGTGTTTGACACCACGCTGAGAGACGGCGAACAGGTGCCGGGATGCCAGCTGAACATCGACGAAAAGATCATGATAGCCAAAGAGCTGGATAAGCTGGGTGTAGATATTATTGAAGCCGGTTTCCCCGTATCAAGCCCCGGTGACTTCAGGGCCGTGGAAGCCATTTCAAAGGCCGTGGAAAACGCTACCGTATGCGGGCTTACCCGGGCGGTAAAAAATGATATTGAAGTAGCCGCCGATGCACTGAAACATGCCCGGAAACCGCGTATTCATACGGGTATCGGGGCTTCAGATACCCATATCAGATACAAATTCAGCAGCACCCGTGAAGACATCCTGCAGCGGGCGGTAGAGGCCGTTAAATTTGCCCGGACATTTGTGGAGGATGTGGAATTTTATGCAGAAGACGCCGGCCGTGCCGACATCGAATTCCTGGCCCGGCTGACCGAGGCCGTGATTCGTGCCGGGGCCACCGTGGTCAACCTGCCCGATACCACCGGTTACCTGCTTCCCCACCAGATGCATGAGCGCATTACCTACCTCATGAACCACGTACCGAATGTAGATAAGGCCATTCTTTCCATGCATAACCATAACGACCTGGGGCTGGCCACTGCCAATACCATTGCCGGCCTTACCGCCGGGGCACGCCAGGTAGAAGTGACCATCAACGGCATCGGGGAAAGAGCCGGGAATACCTCGCTTGAGGAAGTGGCCATGATCCTGAAGCTTCATAAGCAGCTGGGACTGCACACCGACATCCGCTCGGAAATGCTGGCTCCGCTCAGCCGCCTGGTTTCCAAAACCATGCGTATGCCGGTACAGGCCAACAAGGCCATTGTTGGCCGCAATGCCTTTGCCCACTCTTCAGGTATCCACCAGGACGGCTTCCTGAAGCATGCAGAAACCTACGAGATCATGACTCCACAGGAAGTAGGCGTAGACAAATCAGACATCATCCTGACCGCCCGCAGCGGCCGGCACGCCCTGAAGCACCGTCTTGCCCTGCTCGGCTACGAGCTGGAAAAAGAAGAGCTCAATACCGTATATGAGAAATTCCTGGAACTGGCAGATGAAATCAAGGAAGTAAATGACGGCGGCCTGGTGAAGCTGATGAAAGAGCTGCAGGGGGTGAAGGAGTAGGTAGTTCCGGGTAGATAGTTCCGAGTAAGTAGTACCGGGTAGTTACTTCCAACTCTTGCACTATTTTAATATTGTATCCCGGTTGATTTTTGTAGCTTTGCCCAAATTTTAAATCGGTATGATGTTTTTAGAATTTGTGCTGGCTTTTCTAATCGGTTCTGTCCCAACCGCTTATTGGTACGCTAAATACGTTCATCACCTCGATATCCGGCAGCACGGCAGCGGGAATATCGGGGCGACCAACTCCCTGCGCGTACTCGGTAAAAAGGCCGGCATAATTGTATTATTTATTGATATGCTGAAAGGATTGATCCCGGTGTTGATCGCCGGAAAACTCGGGTTCACCCCCGAAAACATCCTTTTGACCGGCGTATTTTCTGTTCTGGGACATCTCTTCTCCCCCTTCGTGGGCTTTAAGGGCGGTAAGGGTATCGCCACCGGCTTCGGGGTGATCCTGGCCTTTTCACCGTGGGCCGCCCTGATCAGCATAGCGGTTTTCGGCATAGTGCTCTACTTTTCACGCTATGTTTCGCTGGGGTCTGTATGCGGTGTGCTGGCTTTCTGGGTGTATACCTGCTTCCAGGCCGGAAACTCCCCGAAAATGCTGATCATAGCCACGGTTCTGGCAGCATTGCTTATTATCTCTCACCGCAAAAACCTGGCCCGCCTGTTGAACGGTACAGAAAACCGGCTCTCCGGTAAACGCTGAACAGGAATCAGCCTGTTCTCCTGTCCGGAACCAAACATCCCGAACTCATCCCTCCAAACTAACCACCCGGTACTCGAAACTCGTCACCCGGTACTACTTACCCGGAACTATCTACTCGGCACTAACTACTCGGTACTAACTACTCCAACACCTCCTTCAACACCTGAACAGACCTCACCCCGGTAAAACCGTCTACATGCAGCCGGTAAAAATCAAGCAGCCGGTCCAGTGCAAACATTCGCTGGCTTTTACCGATATCCAGTTTCCCGCCGAACGGCATCTCCAGTATCTTTTGCAGCACGGCCTCCTCCCCGGTTCCCATAGGTATGCTGTTTTCCTGCAGCTGCTTCCGGATATCGCGGGCGGTCTCCGGCCCGAACCCCAGGTAAGCGCTCAGGCTCATCAGGAAAAAAAGATGAAAATTTTCTACCTGCTCCTCCTGCTCCTCCAGGAAAAGCAGGGCTTCCTGCAGGAAATTGAAAAGAGCCGGGTTCCCGGTATGTTCACGAAGGGTCAGCCCCAGGATCTCTGTAACGAACATGCCCAGCGTCATCTTCTTGATGTCAGTGGGAATATGAAAAAACGGGTGTCCGCAGCGGATCTCCGAAATACGTTGAATCTCAACTCCCGGCTTGAAATACACGACCAGGTCAACCAGGGTCAGGGGCTGAAAGAGGGCGATTTTTCCCTTGCTCCGGGCACTCCGCACCCCGTTTTCCACATACGTCTGCAAACCAAACTCTTCCGTATAAATCTTTACGATGATAGAGGTTTCCTTATACCGGATATAATTTAAAACGATCCCCCTTGTTTTATGCAACATGACCTGCCAGGAAAAGAATAACCGCCACCCACAATACCGTCACAAAGCCCATATACCGGATCAGTAATTTCATGTTCAGTATATTGGGTGGATTCACACTGAATATAAAGGCTTCCACGTACTGCTGGTTCCGGAACACCCGCGCCAGCATCAGGCCCGTGGCCACCAGCCCGGCCAGCGCAAACAACAAATGAACCGCTATGAGAAAAGCGAGGAAATAATTCCCCTGCTGCACCGGGTCTGGCACCGCCCGCTGCACCGGCAGCACCATGACCTGCAAAACCACAAAAAAAACGCTGCAGGCAAAAGACGCCCCCAGGCAAAACCGGCCCGCTGCAAACCGCTGCAACCGGGAGAACCGGGCGCTCAGCACCAGGAAAACAAACGCAAGCACCAGCACACCTGCAGCCGTATACACCAACGACCCCGGCTCGGGTGCGGCGATAAGGCCCGCCCGGAGATTCTGCCTGAATTTGTACAGGGAATACAGCATTACCCCCAGCATAGACACCATGCCCAACACCAGCAGAAAACCGTAAGGTTCGTATCTTTTTATCTCCTTTTCATCGCTCATTCCTCAGAATCCGCTATATTTAACTCAAATTTAGTGGCAAAAAAAGAATACCAACTTTAAAAGTTAAAAAGTTACGTGAGATCTTCATCCGGAATTGCTTTTCTAATCCTCTGCCTGATGCCGCTGGTAAGCTCGTTCGCCCAGGGTATCTGTACCGATAGCCGGTATGCGCCCGGTGGATTTAAGCTGAGCAGCAACGATATCTGCCATAACGAAACCGTCACCGTCACCAACACCGCCGATGTAAAAGATGCGGTATACTACTATAACTACCGGGGAGAGTCATACGAAGAGGTGCTCGCGTCGGGCAGTCCTGCCCTTGATCTGCGTGCCGTTGAAAAACCGGGTCTTTACCAGGTGATCCAGGTAGGCAAAAAAGACGGGAAAGAAACCGTGTACTGCCTCCCGGAAAAAATAAAAGTGCGGAACTCCAGCACGCCGGTCTTCAGCTACACCTATTGCACACACCCCACCGTGCTGCAGATCAGCATACCCGCTCACCCTTTAAATGACTATTCAAGCTATAAAATTACCATCAACGACGAGGTCCATACCGTAGCGCCCGGCAACTCGCCCTACAGCTTCCCGGTACAGAACGTAACCAATAAGCTGACCATTGCCGGGCAGGGTGGCAGTAAAACCTGCTCCTCACCGCCCATGACCACGGTAATTCCACCGTTTAATCCCGCAGGAAAAGACTTTGACTACTACCCGGAGATCAAAGAGCTCAAAGTGCTGGAAGACAAGAGCATCAGCCTCGACTTCCGGGGGCAGTACGGCCAGACCTACAACCTCTTCAGGTACCCGGCAGGCCAGCCCAATGTAGGGCTTACCCCTGTCAGAAACAACCTGGATCCTGCCGTGGACGACCGGATAGCCGATACTCCGCCGAATCCTGACCTGGTCTATTGCTACTTTATTCAACCTGCTATGGCCGACTGCGGGCTGTTTTCTTTGCGCTCAGGCGACATCTGCTCCGTACCGCTCACTTCACCCCTGCCACCTACCACAACCACTGCGTACCTGCAATGGCGCAGCCATGCCGTTGGAACGGTGGCTTCTGATGTGGTGAAGATCAGCGACACCCAAACCGAAATAATACCGGTAAACGGGCTCACTACCTACCAGGATGATCACCTCGACTGCTCAAAAAGAAACTGCTACCGCATCCGGGTAACCTACTCGGGCGTTGTCAGCGGTGCCAATTTCTCGGGCAGCAGCCTCTCTAACCAGATCTGCACCGACCACCGCGTTGATCTGACCGACTTTCCCTCCGGGGCATACGTCACTACCCAGGGCACGGAAAACCGTATAAATTTTGAAGGTAACGGGCTAAGCCCCTATACACTGGACCGTTGGGAGCTGTTTAAGCACGACGGCACCGACTATGCCCTGGCCGAAGTACTGCCGGCAGACGGACCCACGGTGTACATCACCGACCCTGATGCGGTCACCAAAAGTGAAAAATACAAAGTGCGGTACGTGGACCAATGCGGGAACGCTTCCGTCTTCACACCCGAATTCAGCTCCGTATTCCTCTCGGAAAGCGGCAACAGCACGCTCAACTGGACGGCCGCCGTTCCGTTTGCCGAAGCCGGTATCAATCACTATAGCATCATTTATTACGAAGGCGACACCCCCTCCGGTCCCCCACTGGGTACCCAGCAGGCAGGTGCTTCCATCCACTCGCACGCCATCAACACCGCCGCCTTTAACAGCACCGGCACTTTCGTGGTAAAAACCATAAGCAGCGACGGGCGGGAGTCATCTTCCAACCCGGTGACCTTTGCCGTTAAGGGTGCTCTTTTCCTGCCTACTGCCTTTTCGCCGAACAACGATAACACCAATGATACCTTTGCCGCCGTTGGCAACCTGGCCAGCATCCGTACCTTCCGCATGGAAATTTTCAGCTCCTCAGGCCAGAAAGTAGCAGAAGTGCTGGATCCCACCAAAGGCTGGGACGGCCGCCTGCCCAACGGTGAGCGGGCCCTCTTCGGTAATTACCTCTATACCCTCAAAGCCGAAATGGTCAACGGGCAGGTGATCAGCAAGAACGGAAGCTTTGTGCTGCTCTATTAGTAATTCCGGGTGGAGAGTAATGGGTGGGAAATAACGGGTAGAGCTGGCATCTGTCAGTTCGGGTGAAGACGGGAACCAGGTGCCTCCCGACAGCCTCACTGGCAAACTCCGCACTTTCATGCTCGTTTATGCTCGAGGTGACAGAAGATACCTCACCCGGAACTCTCTACCCGGAACTCTCCACTCGGAACTCTCTACTCAGAACTCTCCACTCGGAACTCTCTACCCGGAACTCTCCACTCGGAACTCTCTACTCGGAACTCGGAACTAATTCGTATCTTTGCCCCTAAATCGGGCATAAATGAAAACCAAGGGCAATAAAAAGGCGAAAATCAATATAGTAACACTGGGTTGTTCCAAAAACCTGGTCGATTCCGAGCTGCTGTATACGCAGCTGCGGGGAAACGGCATGAACGTTACCCATGAATCGGCTAAAGATGATTCGCAGATCGTGGTGATCAATACCTGCGGGTTCATTGATAATGCCAAGCAGGAAAGCATTGACACCATTCTCCGGTATGTAGACGCCAAAGAGGCCGGCCAGGTAGAAAAAGTATTCGTAACGGGCTGCCTGTCGCACCGGTACCGCCATGAGCTGGAAACCGAGATCCCCCAGGTAGACTCCTGGTTTGGCACCAATGAGCTTCCCCGGCTGCTGAAAACCCTGAAAGCCGATTACAAGCACGAGCTGATCGGCGAGCGCCTGCTGACCACCCCTTCCCATTACGCCTACATGAAAATTGCAGAAGGCTGTGACCGGCCCTGCAGCTTCTGCGCCATTCCGCTGATGCGGGGTAAACACGAGTCCAGACCCATAGACGAGCTGGTCCTTTCGGCCCGGAACATGGTGGCCAAAGGCACCAAAGAGATCATCCTTATTGCCCAGGACCTGACCTATTACGGACTGGACCTCTACAAAAAAAGAAACCTGTCAGAGCTCCTGGCCCGCCTTTCCGATATTGACGGCCTGGAATGGATACGGCTTCAATACGCCTATCCCGCCGGGTTCCCGATGGATATACTGGATGTAATGGCCGAGCGTTCCAACATCTGCAAATACCTGGACATGCCCCTGCAGCACGGATCGAGTGAAATGCTGAAAAAAATGCGGCGGGGCATTGACCGCCCCAAAACCGAGCAGCTGCTCCAAACCATCCGCGAAAAAATTCCCGGCATCCACATGAGAACCACCCTTATTGTGGGGCACCCCGGTGAAACCGAAGACATGTTCGAAGAAATGTACCGTTTCGTTGAAGCGCAACGCTTTGAGCGTCTGGGAGTTTTCCAGTACTCCCACGAAGAGCAGACCCATTCCTACTCGTTTGAAGACAATGTTACCCCGGAAGAAAAGCAGGAAAGAACCGACCTTATCATGGAATTGCAGCAGGGCATTTCCGAAGAAAAGAACAAGGCCAAGATAGGGCAGGAATTCCGGGTGCTGATAGACAAAAAAGAAAGCGGCCACTTTGTGGGCCGCACCGAGTTTGACTCGCCTGAAGTAGACAATGAAGTGCTGATACCCGCCGAGCATTATGTACGTATCGGCGACTTCGCCCGGGTAAAAATCACCTCGGCCACCGAATTCGACCTTTACGGCGTCCCCGTTATCTGAGATACCGCGGGAACCGCGTAAACCGCAGTCCTACGGCAAAATCAAGCCGGCTCAGGCTGATGGGTTCGGCCAGGTCACGCCGGCCCACGGTGCCCCCGTAATCCAGGCTCTTTAAGCGGCCGTAATTGTAGCCGCATTCAAAGCTCAGAATAACGTCACGCCCGGTTTCATTACTCCCCAGCAGGAAATCAATACCCAGGGTAGCGGCTCCTCCCCAGGTGCCACCCCTGAACACATACTCCATCTGGTTTTCCACTCCTTTGTCGCTGTAAAAATAATACCCGGGGCTTACCGTAGCCACAATAAACGTCTTATAGTCCATTCCTATCCGCCCCAGCAGCGTGGCCCCTGCAAACTTGTGGTTCACTTTGCTTTCCAGTGAGCCCGTACGGTAATCACTGCCCGTTACCCGGTTAGGAAAATCAAGCCGGTTGTTCTTGTTCGCTGACTGGTAGCTGTGGTAAGCTACGCCTATTCCCACGTGGTCATTCAGGAAAACGGCGGCATCCACCCCGTAGATCCATCCTCTTCTCAGCTTCTCATTGAACAGGCCAAACGGTGTATTATCTGTATTTTCGTCAATAATATTGCCCAGTCCGCCCTTAAAGCCGATACGGTATTTAAGATAATTGGTGAATTCGGTCTTTCCTTTCAGCGGCGACACGTATTCATCTGATGCGGCCTCTTTTGTTACGGCTTCTTTCGCTATGATTTCTTTTGTTGCGGCTTCTTTCGCACCGGTCTTTTCTTCTGTCACGGGCCTTGTATCCGGGCTTCCGGCCGCTGTTTCCCGCTTATCTGCCGGGCTATTGCCGGCTGTCTCTCTCTTCGTCCCGGTTGTACTGCTCTCTTTACCAGCCGGCATACCGGCTGCAGAACGGCTCACGGCGGTTTCCTTACTGGCTGAAACAGCCGGGGTGCTTTCTTCTTTCCGGGTGGCCACCTCCTGCAAAGACGGCGACTCTTTCCGCTCCGTTGCCGGTACGGAGGCTTCACGGGCAGGCGGATGGGTATCCTGTTCCGGCCGGGAAGCGGCCTTCCGCGCCGTTGAACGGGCTGAGCTGCTGGCTACCGCCGGCTCCTTTTTGCCGGCAGTGAGATCCTCCGGGAAATAATTGTATTTAAACGAAGAAATGAGTGTTTTGAATATCTCGGTTTTTACCTGCTTTCCTTTTTCATTCACATACATATAGCTGAACCGCATGGAAGATTCATCCACGATACGGCAACGGATCTGCTCACCTGCCTGGGTGATGATCAGGTCACGCATGGCGGCCTCCCGCTGGGCAGCGGCTCTGAAAGCAATCAGCAATAATAATAAAGTAAATATCCTTGAAAACATAGACTCCTTCTCACATTTAGCACACCCTGTAAACTAAAACGATACACCGGTCGGTTTCCGTGCAGAGAACAAATCCCAAAAATCATACCATTCATCGGATTTTAAAAAAAAGTGATTAAACGGCATAAAATTTGCATTAAAATTTGCAAAAGTCTCAAATAGTTTAGATTTTTGACACAGAACTACGGGCAGTAGCGGCTTTCCTCTGAAAAATCACCCTCTTACCCCGTGAACATTTTTCATCATTAAAACACTTATTTGATACAATATGGTATAAAACTCTACGTTAACTAATGTGAAAATATAATGGACAAAAACAAAGTTAACGAAAGTGAGCTTATATCTGCTTATATCAGAGGAGATGAGAATGCTTTCACTATTCTTGTTAATCGATACAAATCTAAAGTTTACACTACCATTTATCTTGTGGTAAAAGACAGCTACGTAGCTGAAGATCTTACCCAGGACACCTTCATAAAAGCCATTAAAACGCTCAAGGAAGGGAGGTACAATGAAGAAGGTAAATTTTTGCCGTGGATACTCAGAATAGCTCACAATCTTGCCATTGACTATTTTCGAAGAGCAAAACGTTATCCAAACGTAGTATTTGAGGATGGTAGCAGTGTTTTTAACTCGCTGAATTTTGCAGAAGATTCCATTGAGTCTGCTCAGATAAAAAAAGAGTCTCATGAACATCTCAGAAGCCTGATCAAAAAGCTGCCCCAGCAGCAACGCGAGGTATTGGTGATGCGGCACTACGAAGACCTGAGTTTCCAGGAAATCGCCGAAGCCACCGGAGTGAGTATCAATACTGCCTTAGGACGTATGCGTTATGCTCTTATCAATCTGCGAAAATTGATGAGTAAAACAAAATATGCCTATGACACAAACCTTTACATCGACTCAGAATGAGATAATACGTTATGTTTACAACGAAACCTCCCCTTCTGAAAATCTTCTGATCGAAGAATGGATAGCCGGTGATACCGAAAACCTGGATTTCTACCTCGACTGCCTCCAGTTAAAGGAAGAAATGGATCAGATAGAGCTTGTCCCGAAAGACATCACATTAGAGCGGATATTTGATTATTCGAGAAATTATAAGCCTGCTGTTTAAGCAGGCTTTTTTCTTTACATCAGTCCCAGCAGCTTTGCATATTTCATCATGGCGCCGGGGTTTGATATTTTCAGCTTACCTGTCATCATGGCCATCATGGGGTTGGTATTGCCCTGAATGATCGACAACAGGTCGTCTTCCTTCACCGTGATGTTTACTTCCGGGTCATCTGCCGGCCCCTCTCCCGTCTCAATCTGCTGATCTTTTACCGTCACATGCATCTGCCGGCCCTTCAGGTCAAAATTGATCCGGGTATCTATTCCTGCCAGATCTTCCGGCTTTACTTTCCGGCTCAGCGAATCAAAATAGTCGTTAAGTGTCATGTTTATTGTTAAATATTATGCAAGCATACCGTTTTTAATCCGGATCTGCAAATACGGCCAATACTTTTCCATCCGGGCCCGCCCAAAATACTTTCGGGCACAAATTTCCCGAAACCTTTAATTTAAGGCCTAAACAGGCAAAATAAGCAGACATAATTGTCTTTTTATAATAAAAAATACCCTACTTTTGTAGCTAATTTAACCGTTGAAAATTAAAAAAATGTTCCGGTTTTGTTACTTTTTCCCTAAACACCGTCAAAATTGAAATTCTCAAAATATAGCACCCATAAAGATGAGGAGCTCGTGGCTCTTTATGTTACCAGCCAGAGAAACGAGTATTTTGAAGAAATTTACGAAAGGTACGTTAATAAAGTTTACCGTAAATGCTATTCATTTGTTTATAACCAGGAAAAGGCAGAAGATCTGACGCATGACATCTTCCTGAAGCTGATTGTGAAGATCGGAAGTTTTAAGGAAACGTCAAAATTTTCTACCTGGCTGTATTCCATAACCTATAACTACTGTATGGACCAGATAAGAACAGGGAAACGGAAAACAGAAGTAGCATTGTACGATAATATGGAGATCAGCGATGAAGATGACGGCGATCAGCTGGATTTTCATGGCAATGAGATTTCGAAAAGCATGAAGCAGATGGCGGCAGACGAACGCGCCATTTTGCAGATGAAGTACCAGGAAGATTTTAGTATCCGGGAAATTGCCGAAACGCTTAAGATTACGGAAAGTGCCGTTAAGATGAGGCTGATGAGAAGCAAAGAGAAGCTAAAGAAGATCTATCTGGAAAACATAGCTGTCTTTGTGCTGATTATAATGAAGATACTAAGTCTGTTTGAAAATGATAGATGAAAAAGATCAGTACGATGAAGAGCAACTAAACGCCTCACCACATCTTAAAAAACTTCTGTTGTCGGAAGTAGACCTCATCCGCGACGCTTTGTCGATTCTCGGGGTTTTTACCGATGCCAGTCTGAAAACCGGCCTGAAACTTCTGGAAGACGTTGAGAACGATATACCATTAAAAAACCATGAATGAGTTTCCTGATATTAAGCAAATTCTGATTAATACTTTCTCGAAGTTAATCGAGCAGTCGAGTACTTTTATCTCCAACCTGATCAGCGCCGTGCTGATCATGTCCATCGGTTGGGCCATTGCCAAAATAACCTCATTCATCTTCGGGTCTTTCCTGTCGAGAGTAGGCGTGGACAAGCTGGGCGAAAAAATCCAGAACATGGAAATGCTGAGGAAATACCAGCTTGACTTCAAGTTGAGCAAGGTATTGTCGGTCATTCTCTACATCCTGATCATGCTCTTCCTGTCGGTGTCTGCCGCTGACACCCTGGGCGTTCCGGCCATTTCCAACATGTTCATGATGCTGGTTGACTTCATTCCGAAGCTCGGCGTGGCCATCATGATGACCCTCCTCGGGCTTTTCGTGTCTGACCTGGCCCGGAAATTTGTAGAAACCCTCTGCAAATCGTTCCGGATTTCTTCGGGCAAGCTCATCAGTATGGGCGTCTTCTTCTTCCTGAGCTTTATTTCCGTGATCCTGGCCCTGGGTCAGGCCGGTATCAACACCAAGCTGCTGGAAAGCAGCTTCAATATCCTCGTGGCGGGCCTGGTGCTGGCTTTCTCCATCGGCTACGGCATTGCGTCGAAAGAAATCCTGGTGAACATCCTCAGCTCCATTTATTCCCGTAAAAACTTCCGGGAAGGCGACCTCGTGGAGATCCTGGGTGTAAAAGGCACCATTCTCCGCATGGATAACACCACCGTGGTATTGAACTCCGAGGGCGCTGAAGTATCTTTCCCATTACGGGTTCTGCAGACTGAAAAAATAACGCTGTTCCATAAAAATCAATAATTCCAAGCTTATGAAAAGAATAACACTACTTCTGTTTTCCCTGTGCCTGGCCGGCTATAGCTATGCCCAGGAAGTTCCCAAAGCAGACGATGCACAAAAAAAAGTAGGCGATGCCATGTCTTCCAAAGACCTCAAGGGAGAGTTCAAGGAAGGCTGGAATAAAGCCTCAAGCTTCGGCACCACCCTGAACATGACCGGCTTCAGCCAGAGCTGGAAACAGGTAAACACCGGCGTGGTAGGAAACACCAACCTTCATTTTATACTGAAGCACCAGAATGCGCTGGTTAAAGGCAAAAATATCTGGATCAACGACTTTGAAGGCCAGCTGGGTTTCCAGAGCAGCGGCAAAAACCCGACGACCAACAAGCGGGAATTTAACCGGAACATCGATAAGCTCTTCCTGAACTCGCAATACGGAAGAAAAATATCCGATAAGATATCGGCCTTTGCCGAAGGGAACTTCATCTCCCAGTTCCTGGCGGTGAAAGACGACGAAAGCGAAACCAAAAGAAACATCGCCTCCGCCTTCATGACTCCCGGCTACCTGACCATTTCTACGGGTATTGAATACCGCCCTGCCGATTATTTTACCGTTAAGCTGGCACCCATTGCCAACAAATGGACTTTCGTCAGCAATAAAAATGTAATTTACGACACAGAGACCGGTCATGCCTATGGGGTGAATATAGCCGAAGGGAAAAAATCCCTGTCGGAATTCGGTTCCCAGCTTACCCTGGGCTTCAACAAAGAAGTGGTGAAAAACGTTAACCTGGGTTTCCGGTATAACTTCTTCAAAGCCTGGAAAGATACCGAAGGAAACAAGAACAAGCCGCTTGACCACCGTTTAGACCTCCTGGCTACGGCCAAGATCAACAAGTACCTGAACGTGAATTTTACCTACATCGGTATACTGGATAAAGATGTATTTGACCATAAAGCGTATAACAATACCACTCCGAAGCCTACTGATCCCGTAAAATCCAGCTGGCAAAGCGCAAGCGGTTTCGGAATAGGTTTCCTGGCAAGTTTTTAACCTAAACCCGTAAAGCTATGTTCAAAGAGTTCAAAGAATTTATTATGACCGGCAACGTCATTGACCTTGCCGTAGCCGTGATCCTGGGTGCCGCCACCGGCGGAGTAGTCAATGGTTTCGTAGAAGACATCGCCATGCCTGTTGTGGGCTTTTTTACCGGCGGTGCCGACTTCTCCAACCTCAAATATGTGCTTACCCCAGCAGCTATGGGTGCTGACGGCGTAGCCATCCCTGAAAATGCCATCCGTTACGGTGCCTGGATCAATACCATTATTAACCTGGTGACCGTGGGTTTTGTGCTGTTCCTCATTGTGAGAGCCTACAATAAAGTAAGGAAACCTGCAGCTCCCGAAGCACCGGCAGGCCCTACTGAAGTGGAGCTCCTCACCGAGATCAGAGACGCGCTGAACAGGAGTTGACAATTGACGATTGGCTCAGGTACCGCTCTCGGAAAGCATCCATCGGAAATTAGATCATCGTGTACAAAAAAGGGGAAAGTCGGAAGAATTTCCCCTTTTTTCATTTTGGCCGCAAATATTAATTCTCACTTTGTTTTTTATGTGCTTTCAAAAATTATAAATTTGTTGAGTAATCATCTCCTGATGATTCGTGCTTTCCTAAACGATCCGTATTTATGACTGAAAAACTAAAAAACCATCTGCAGGGTGACAAGCAGATCTGGTGGATATTAGGGCTCCTGTCCCTCATCAGCGTGGTAACGGTATACAGCAGCATCAGCAGCCTGGCCTACCGCCAGGCGGGCGGTAATACGGAAGCGGTTATTTTCCGGCATTTTCTTTTCCTGGTCATCGGTATCGTGGTTACCTACTTTGTACATAAGATTGATATATCGCGCTATGCCCATATTGCCAAGATATTGCTTTATATTTCCCCTTTTCTGCTGTTGTATACCCTGATGTTCGGGGTAAGCATCGGCAATGCCCGGCGCTGGATCAACGTCATGGGGCTTTCTTTCCAGACCGCAGACTTCGTTAAGCTGGTGCTGATCGTGAACCTGGCCGCCATGCTGGCCAGTAAGATCCATATTGAATACAAGCGGAAAGACCTGCTGGAGATCATCGCCTGGTGCGGGCTGATTGTTTTTCTTATTTCCCTTTCCAGCTTCTCTTCGGCCATTATCCTGGGCTTTACCTGCTTCATCATCATGTGGATAGGCAAAGTTCCGGGCAGGTACCTGCGGGCGCTGTCGTTCGTTATCCTGGGCGTGATCTCCTTTGCCCTGATAGCCGGGTTCCTCATCAAGCTGACCACCGGCAAAGAGATCGGGCGGGTATCTACGGTGATTGACCGTACCGAAGGCTTTGTGGGCCGCGACCTGGACCGTGACGGGTACGTGGGCGGCTACCTCGGCGGGAAAAGCAGCCAGAAAAACTTTGCCCATGTGGCCATTGCCCGGGGGGGCATCCTGGGCGTAGGGCCGGGAAACAGCAGCCAGAAAAATGTGCTGCCCGAAGCTTATTCCGACTATATTTACTCTATTGTCATTGAAGAATACGGCCTCATCGGCGGGGTGGTGGTGCTGGCATTGTATCTCTGGCTGCTGGCCAGGGGCATTTCCAACATTGACTACACCGAACGGGCATTCGGCGGCCTGCTTTGCGTAGGCCTGACGCTGCTGCTCGTTTTCCAGGCCTTTGCGCACATGGCCATCAACGTGGGGCTCGGGCCTGTAACCGGGCAAACGCTCCCGCTGATCAGCCGCGGGGGTACCTCCGCCCTGTTCTCCTTCATTGCCATAGGCATTGTTTTAAGTGTCAGTAAACATTCCAAAACCCGGAACGCATGAAAGTAATTATATCCGGAGGCGGTACCGGCGGACATATCTACCCGGCAGTAGCCATAGCCAATGAGCTGAAACGTCAGCGGCCTGACGCCGGGATCCTCTTTGTGGGGGCCCTCGGGAAGATGGAAATGGAGAAAGTTCCGCGCGAAGGGTATACCATTGTGGGGCTGCCTGTGGCGGGCTTTAACCGTTCAAACCTCCTGGCAAACGTAACCTTTCCCTTCAAGCTGTTCAGCAGCCTGCTGAAAGGCTACAAGGTGGTGAAGTCGTTCCGGCCCGATATTGCCGTGGGCGTGGGCGGTTTTGCCAGTGGGCCTACCCTGCGCATGGCCGGTTTGCTGGGCGTAAAAACCCTTATCCAGGAACAGAACTCCTACGCCGGGGTAACCAACAAAATCCTGGCCCGCAAGGCAGAAAAGGTGTGTGTGGCTTATCCCGATATGGATCAGTTCTTTGATGCTTCAAAGATTGTATTTACCGGTAACCCCGTACGGAATGATATGCTGCTCTCCGGGATCAGCTCCGAAGAGGCCAGGAGCCATTTCGGGCTCGATCCGCAGAAACCCGCCCTGCTCATTATTGGCGGCAGCCTCGGAGCCCTGAGCATTAACCGCGCTGTGGCCGCCGGGCTGGATGCCCTTACAGGGGCCGGGCTGCAGGTGATCTGGCAAACCGGGAAACCCTTCGTTGAAGAAGCCCGGGCGCTTGCCAAAGACAGGCCGGGCGTTTTTGTATCTGATTTTATCTACGAAATGGATAAGGCCTATGCCGCTGCCCGCCTGGTGGTCTCACGCGCCGGCGCCCTGGCCGTATCCGAGCTTGCACTGATCGGCAAGGCGTCTATCCTGGTGCCTTTCCCCTATGCGGCAGAAGACCACCAGACCAAAAATGCAGAGAGCCTGAGCCGGAAAAATGCAGCGTTGCTCATTCCCGACAGCCGGGTAAACGAAGAGCTTGTGCCTGCCGTGACCACCCTCCTGGCCGATCCTGACCGGATAGCCGCCATGGAAAACGCCATTAAAGCCTTTGCCCGGCCCAAAGCCGCTGAAGATATTGTAAACGAGATCCTTAAACTGGTAGAGAAATGAAACTATTTTTATCGGAAAATACGGTAGATTATACTACTTACACGTTCAACTATGCTCTTTATGCCGTAAAAGAATCGCAGGAGGAGTTAAGTGAGCTCTACAACAGGGGCTTCCTTCCCTATACCGGGAATTCGGCCCTCAGCCACGAGGTCTATTACTTTGCCCGGAGCCTGCGGGTCAACCTGGAAAAATTTGACGATACCTCGGAGAACCGGCGGGTCAGCCGCCTCGTGGAGCCGCTTGAGATAACCATGAACCTGATTCCCAAACAGGAATTTGACACGGCTAACCCCGAGTTCATGGCCTTTTGCGAAGGCTATATCAATGAGCGGATCGGTGAAGACAACATGAGCATGGAACGGTGGAACTACATCCTGAGCCGCGAGACCGGCACCCATCTTTTCGAGTTCCGCCGGGCCGACAAAATTATGGGTTACGTGCTGGGCGCCGTCAATGACGATATGGTGCATTACTGGTTTGCTTTCTTTGATACGGAATATATGCGGACCCACTCGCTCGGCAAATGGATGATGTGGAAGGTGATTCGCTGGGCCAAAGAAAACGGCCGCCGGCATGCCTACCTGGGCACCGCCTACAAACCTGCCGCCCTGTACAAGATACGGGACCACAAAGGGCTGGAATTCTGGGACGGCACCCGCTGGAACGAAGACGTGAAGACCCTGAAAGAATGGTGTCAGACCGATCTTGAGCCGAAAACGGCCGACCGCTTCAAGAGCATGGAGAATCCCGACGAATACCTGGATACGTTATGAAAAAGCCGGATTTTAAAACCGTATTTCATACCATAGGCGGGGTAGCCCTCGCCGCCCTGGCCCTGTTCCTGGTCTTCTCATCGGCCAAAAGCGATGCCGCCAGGCGCTGTGAAGGCCTGATCATCCGTATACAGGAAGACGACCGCCAGCTCCTGGTTAAAAAAGCCGATGTGGAGAAATGGGCTACCCGCGAAGGCACCGAACCGCTGACCGGGCAGTCGCTGGCTTCCATTGACCTTAAAAAACTGGAAAGACGGGTGGAAAACAGCGGGATAATCCGCGATTGCCAGGCCTATGTTGACCTGAAAGGGAAGCTGATACTTGATGTACAGGTCTACAAGCCCATAGCACGTATCCTTGGGGACGGCGGGTTCCCCGACCGGTATATGGATGAAAAAGGGCATTTTTTCCCGGTCTCTAAAAACTTCACTCCTACCGTATTGCTGCTGAGCGGCTACTACTTCCGGGATAAGAAAGGCCTGGAGTCGGCACAAAACCAGGACCTCCTTAAGCTGGTCAATACCATTACCGGTGACGAGTTCTGGAATGCCCAGATCACACGAATGGACGTGGACCGGTACAAGGAAATACAAATGGAACCGTTATTGGGAGAAAACATCATTGAATTCGGCCGGCCGGAGAAAATTCAGACCAAGCTGGAGAAGCTGCTGGTGTTTTATAAAAAAATACTGCCCCGTGAGCAGTGGAGCTCTTTTAGTCACGTAAGTGTTAAATATGACGGGCAGATAGTGTGTAAGTAGGTAATTTTAAGTAAGTTTACAGTGATTAATCAATCTAAACAACAAACGGCTATGGAGGAGGGCAAGTGTTTCATAGGACTGGAGATAGGAAGTTCGAAGATCGCCGCTGTGGTAGGACTGCAGCAGCAAAAGAAAATAAAGGTGATCGGCTTCAGCGAGCGGCAGATTTCGCCGACCGATGAAGTACTGAGGTTTGGAAACGTGGAAAATGCGCAGATCACCAGCGAATTTATCGGGGAAGTGCTGGATGACCTGGCCGGTGATTTTGAAAGATCAGACTACGAATTCCAGCTGAACACCGTAAACATCAACATCACCAACCTTTCGCTCAACACCCATTCCAAAAACACCCGGGTGGTGACCTCCGGGGGAATGAACAGGATCCTGCAGGACGATGTCAACCGGCTCACCGACGACGCCAACCGCTCGTTTAAAGCCCCCGCAGGCCATACGGTCCTCCACAGCCTTCCCAAAGACTTTTACGTGGGCGACGAGAAAGCCTCAGGCACCATTGTAGGCAAAATAGGCAACATGCTAAGCGGTGACTTTAACTTTATCACCACCAAGTCAGATAACCTTCATTACCTCCTGGAATGTGTTAACCAGGTACCCGCCAAGGGAACCACCTCCGGTTTCCTGAACGTGGAAAACGTGATACTCAATACCATTGCCGACAGCTGCGCGCTCCTGAACAATTCGTCAGAAGAGCCCGAAACCAAGCGCGACGGCGTGGCCATTGTCAATATTGGCGCTGAAATGACCCAGATCAGCGTTTACCACGGCAACAGCCTCCGGTACCAGTCGGCTATTCCCATCGCCGGCAACTCCATTAACCACGACCTGGAGAAGGCCTTCGGCATTACTTTCCAGGAAGCTGAGCTTCTGAAAAAAGTGTGCGGCAGCATCCCGCCATCGGTTACCGAAGAATCGCCCGTGATCGTTATTGAGCGCAAATTCGGGATGCCGGCCAAAGAGGTTTACCTCAAAAATGCCGTAACCGTAGCCGAATGGAGGCTGCGGGAAATTGCCACGCTGGTCAGTGCCGAACTGCAGCGTTCGGGCTACAAAGGACACCTCCTGAACGGCATTGTGCTTACCGGGGGAACCTCCCTGTATGTGAATATCGCAGGCATCTTTGCGCAGGTATGTAAAAATGTGATTGTACGCCCTACCCTGTTCAATACCGCTATTGATTTCAACGGGTTTGATACGCTGAGAAATCCCAAATACTCTACCCTTCTTGGGCTGATCACCGCACCGGCCTTCCCTTTTGACCGGCGGGTAGATAACCGTATCCTGACCCCGCGGCCCATTGTAAACATGCACCCCCGGCCTGAAAAAGAAGCGGCGCCGTCGGCCGAGCCTGACAAGGCCACCGGCAGCATATTCAGCTTTATGGGCGGCATTTTCCGGAAGCCTACCAATGATCTTAATGATGAATATAACGTGCAAAATGTAAAATGATATTCGAACCTAACTACGAGATACAGTTGAAATCCAACCTGAATAAAATCATCAAAGTGATAGGAGTAGGCGGTGCCGGCTGCAACGCCATGCTCAACATGTATAATCACGGCATGCGCGACGTAGACTTTGTGGCCTGCAATACCGACCAGCAGGTACTGAACCAGTTCCCGGAAGATGTGGTGAAGATCCAGCTGGGCGCTGAACTGACCAAAGGCCTCGGAGCAGGTACCCACTGGGAAGTGGGCCGCGATGCCGCCCTGGAAAGCGAAGAGGCCATTCGCGGCGTAATGGGCGCCCCTACCGAAATGGTATTCATCACGGCCGGTATGGGCGGTGGTACCGGAACCGGCGCCGCACCCGAAATTGCCCGCGTAGCCCGTGAGCTCGGCCGCCTGACCATAGGTGTGGTCACCGACCCCTTCCGGCACGAAGGTACCCACAAGCTGGAACAGGCCTTGAACGGTATCGAAAAGCTGAAGGAATTCTGCGACACCGTATTGATCATTAAAAACGACCGCCTCGCCGATATGTTCGCCGATATGGACATTGAAACCGCCTACAAAATGGCAGACGAGGTGCTGGCCGGTGGTGTAAAAAGCATTGCCGAGCTCATCACCTGGCCCGGGGTGATCAACCTTGACTTTGCCGATGTGAAAACCGTATTGGGAGAAGCCGGCCACGCCGTGATGGGCACAGCCGAGGCCTCCGGGCCCGAACGGGCTTTCCAGGCCATTGAAAAGGCATTGAGCTCGCCCCTGCTGGAAAACAACAATATCCGGGGTGCCAAGCGCATCCTGGTTTCCATGGCCTATTCAGACGAGCTTCCGGAGTACAAGATCAAAATGTCTGACCAATCCAAGATCATGGATTTTGTGGAAACGCAGATCCGCTCCCAGGCCCAGATATTCAAGCACGGCTATGCGGTAGACCGCAGCCTGAAAGATAAGATCAGGGTGACCATTGTGGCAGCTAAATTTGAGAACCACGACGCCGCTCAGCCGGTGAAAGCAGCTGCACCGGAAGAAGTGCGCCTGGGCAAAGGCATCCACTCGGTTATCCCGGAAAAACCGCGGAAAGCACCCAAGGCACCTGTGGCCGGCCAGTTTGACCTCTTTGCTGCCGACAGCAAGCTGGTGCGCCTGT
This sequence comes from Leadbetterella sp. DM7, assembly GCF_040829825.2. Taxonomy (NCBI): domain Bacteria; kingdom Pseudomonadati; phylum Bacteroidota; class Cytophagia; order Cytophagales; family Leadbetterellaceae; genus Leadbetterella; species Leadbetterella sp. DM7. The sequence continues at coordinate 27,962 of NZ_JBFOLH020000014.1, forward strand.
ACGAAGAATTTGTGCAGGAAATTCCCGATTACGATATTCTCCGGGCCAATCCTTCGTACCAGCGTTTGCAGGCCGTTTTACTCGACGACAACGAAATAGAAGCCCGGGCACCCGGAAAGGTACGCCTGAAAGAGCTGTACGATAACCTGGTGAACCAGAACCTGATCAGCTAAACAAACCGCCCCTTAAGCTCTTCAAAGGCCTTAAGGGGTTTTTCATTCCTGTACAGCACATCGTGTGCAAACTTTACAATGGGCAGATCAACCCGGTAAACCCGGTTGATCTGCTCAATGCATTTTGTAGCATAATAACCCTCAGCAATCATCTTCAGCTCTACCTGGGCGGCTTTTACCGAATATCCCCTGCCAATCATATTACCGAAGGTACGGTTGCGGCTGAACTGGCTGTAGCAGGTCACCAGCAGGTCTCCCAGGTAAGCCGACACATTCACATTTCTTTTGAGCGGGCTTACCGTATCCAGGAAACGCTCTATTTCTATAATGGCATTTGACACCATGACCGCCTGGAAATTATCGCCGGCGCCCACCCCGTGCGCTATACCGCACGACATGGCCACAATATTCTTCATCACCGCAGCGTATTCCACGCCATGGATATCGGTCAGGAAAGACGTTTTCACAAAACGGCAGGTCAGGAGGCGGGCAAAGCTCTCTGCCGTTTCGGTACCCGAAGAGGCTATGGTAATGTAGGAATATTTCTCCAGGGCAATCTCTTCGGCATGACAGGGCCCGGCAATAGCGCCGATATTTTCCGGTAAAACATCAAAATTCTCCGAAAACCAGTCGGTCACCAGCTGGCTGGTGCTGGGGATGATCCCCTTCACCCCTGAAATTATTTTTTTCCCGGCAAACCAGGCAGGATCAGCGTCTTTCAGCGCTTCTTCAACAAATGCGGAGGGTACCGCCAGGATAACCCACTCTACCCCTTTCAGAGCTTCTTTCAGCTGGGTATAGGGCTTTACTTTAGACGGGTGCAGCTCCACGCTGCTAAGGTAATGCGGGTTATGGTGGAATTTCCGGATATGTGCCACGGCATCCGTATCCCGCATCCACCACTTCACTTTTACGTTGTTTTCCGTTAATATCTTAATAAGGGCAGTAGCCCAGCTCCCTCCCCCGATAACCGCTATCTGTTTTGAAAATACCATAGTCTGCTGACTTTAAATAGATTAACCTGCCCGTTGTGGCGTCTTCCGGTTTTCAGGCTATCAAAACTAAGCTATTAACACTTTGTTAGCAAAACCTTTTCGTCTATTCTCCATCTAATAAGCAAAACCTAAACAATTACGGCAATGAAAAAGTGGATGGCATTTGTGATAATATTCTTCGCTGCAATTTCGGTAAAAGCGCAATATGTAGACGGACCGGACCGGTACTTCTACGAAGAAGAATTTGACTGGCGTTGGGATGTACGGGTCAGGATCTCTGATGGTATCCGCTCGGGATATCTTACCAACCGGGAGGCCAACCGCCTGTACAAAAGACTGGAGGCCATTGAACGCAAAGAATGGGCTTTCCAATCCGATGGCTATTACAGCAGTTGGGAACAAGATGAGATATGGATGGATGTGGTAGATCTTAACCGGGCCATCGGCCTGGAGCTGAGCGACTGGGACAGGAGATATTACGGGTATACCGGTGTAGTCATCACCGGTCCGCTTCACTGGTACTTCGGCCCCGCCTACGACTTCTACCGTTTTGACAAACGGGGCTACGGAAGCATCCGGCTGGGCTATGTCCCCAGAAGCTATTACCCGGTGAAGCACGTATATTATACACACAGAGATAATTATACGTCTAACTGGAGTCGTCGTCCGGAAAGAATCGTTACTTCTTCAAGGACCAGTTCGGGTTCCAGGGGATATTCAGAGAGAAGAGTGGAGGGTTCGCGCTCCATGGCTCCCGAGAGGGCGTCTACCTCTGAAAGCCGGTCATCGCGCAGTCCTGAAAGATCTTCAGGGAGAATCATGGAGCCTTCCCGGTCTGCTGCTCCGGAGAGAGCGGCTACCGGCGAACGGTCAGGTTCAGTAAGGCCGGAGGGTTCACGGATGGAGTCGCGGGTGGAATCAGGCAGCCGGCCTGAGCGTAGCTCCGGCAGCGTTGAACGGTCAGGAAGCAGAGTGGGTACCACCGAAAAAGCCAAAAGCTCGGTAGAAAGCAGAAGCAGCAACTCCAGGAGTTCAGGCGTGTCTTCTTCTAACCGCTCTGCCCGTACAGAAAGCGGTTCACCGGCCCGCAGCTCTTCTTCCAGAAGTGCAGGCAGCCGCAGCAGAAACTAAATACAACAGGTACTAAAACAGAGACGGCCTCCCAAACGGGGGGCCGTTTTATTTCCATAAGACGGGTTTCAGGAGAGACTTCTATTAACCTGGAACGGGTTGTTTCAGAAGACGGCATGCTTTTAATACCGGGGTTGTTCAATAACACCCAGGAATACGGGGGCTTCGGCAAGCATAAGTGCACTGCCGATGTTGGGGTAGAGGGTGAAACGGTCTAATTCGGAAAGGGGCAGCCAGGCAATTTCTTCGGCTTTGGTTTCAGCCGGGTTTAGCTGCGGTTCTCCGGGAAAATCCCCGCATTTAAAAATAAAATGGATGGTGTTTTCACCTCGGTGCATTACTTCAGCCACGTGAAGAACCTCGCCCGGCCGGCAACGGATACCCAATTCTTCTTCCAGCTCACGGACCAGGGCCGATTCAAGCTCTTCCCCGAATTCGAGGTTCCCGCCGGGAAGGGCATAGATAATGCCCCCGGAATAGGTATATTTTAAGGTAAGTACCCGGTGATCGCGGACAATATATGCGCCGGGCCTTATTCTCATTTCCACTGGTTAAAATTATACCCTATGCCCAGCATGGTCCTGAAAAGGCCGGCATCCATCTGTCGTACGGCATAAGGCGAGATCTCAAAGGCAATATGCAGGCGTTTGAATTTATCAAAAGGCCTCACCTTTACGCCGGCATTGATGAAGTACCCTTCTACCGGGTTATAGTTGTTAAACATATTGTAAAAATTAAGCTTAACCCCCGCTCCGGCATAGTAATCGGACCGCTCGGTACTGTACACGGTAAATTGCGGGGAGATCTCTCCCGTAACCGAGGTAAAGTACGAATTGGTAAAAATACGGAAATCGGCCCAAAACAGGTTATTCGGATTGGAGCTTATCCCCAAAACGGAGTTGAAGGGATAATATACAATACTTTGTGCAGATGCGCTGCCCGACAGCAGCAGGGCAAAACCTAAAACCAAAGCCCTGAACGGCCTGTTAAAAATTCTTCGCGGAGATTGGCTCATGCGTATTCGACTCGATGACGTTATTTATTTTTTCTATTACTCTCAGGAATATATCGAGTTCATCCTTGGAAACGGTCTTCATGACCCGGTTATTAAACTCCAATACTCCTTCACGGGCAAAATTACGCTTTTCTTTCCCAACATCCGTTAAAAAGACATTGACAAATCGCTTATCGTTGGGGTCGGTTTCCCGGTAAATCCAGCCTTTCTCTTCGAGTGACTTCAGCATACGGGTCAGGCTGCGGGCTTCCATCCCGATCTGCGGGCCTATTTTGGTGGCAGGGGTACCCTTTTCGATATCGATATTCAACAATACATATCCTATTGACATGGTCATGTCTTCTGCCGCTGCATAGATATTGTACATCCGGGAGATGGCATGCCATACCCACTTAATGTGAAAATCCAGCGTCTTGTCTTTCTTCATCATGGTAAAATTTCCCAAAGCTAAGCATTCTACGATCGTATGCAAGCATACTACCGAAATTGTTTGGTTTGCGGCAGGTATCGCGAAGGTCGACCCGGATATAACACATGCTGTTGGGTTAAAACAGCTTTATCGTATCGTTCAGGAGCACGTAAACCATGAGCGCAAGCAACAGGAAGGTCCCCACCTGCTGGGTTCTTTCCAGGAATTTCTCGGAAGGAGCTTTCCCGGCAATCATTTCATAGAGCAACATGATCACATGCCCTCCGTCAAGTGCAGGAATAGGCAGCGCATTCATAAAAGCCAGCGCCATGGAAAGCATCCCCGTGAGTATCCAGAACTTCTCCCAGTCCCAGGCCGGAGAAAACATCTGAGCCAGTCCTACCGGGCCGGTAAGCGCATTTCTGGGAGAAATATGGCCTTTAAAAATACGGGCAAAGCCGTTGATCTGCTGGGGTATGATGCTCAGTGCCTCGGTTGAGCCGACTACCACCGCCTGACCCATGGTGAATTCTGATTTGGTTATATTCAGAAGCGGGTTCATGGTAAAGCCTATGGTTGAATCGGCACTGACAGTAGGATTAATGGTCAGCGGAGTACCGTTACGCAGGATGCCCAGCTCTACTTTTTTCCCGACATTGGCCTTCAGCTTCGGACTGAACAACTGGTAGTATTTTACCGGCTCGCCATTGAGACTGACAATCTTATCGCCTACCCGTAAACCCGACTGCTCGGCGGGGCTTCCTTTACTAACGGCGTATACGTCAAATTCAAACAGGGGCGATATGAACATCTTTTTCCGGGCCACATCGTTGATCAGCTCGTTGGGAACAAAGATATCCAGGGTCTGTGAGTCGCGCTGAACCGTGAAAGTTGTATTTTCATTTACAATAGCGGTGGTGATATCGCTATAGTTCTTAAAATCATGCCCGTTTATCTTAATGATCTTGTCGCCGGTTTTCAACCCGATCTGCTCGGCCATCGGATAAGCATAGATCCCTGCTTTATTGAGTTCTGATTTGGCATAGTCGGTATCTCCCCACACGTATTTCACGCCTGAATAGATCATCATGCCGAGGATCACGTTCACAATAATACCGCCCAGCATTACAAAAAGCCGTTGCCAGGCCGGTTTTGAGCGAAATTCCCAGGGTTGGGGTTCAGCTGCCAGCTGCGAGGCATCTTTGGTTTCATCCACCATTCCGGCTATATCTACATATCCGCCCAGCGGGAACCACCCCAGGCCGTATTCGGTATCGCCGATTTTCTTTTTCCAGAGGGAAAAATTAAGTACGTTGGGAAGGGGGAAAAGGAAGTCGAAAAAGATATAAAATTTATTGACCCTGATCTTAAAGATCCTTGCAAAAAGGAAGTGTCCGAACTCGTGGAGACCTACCAGAATAGTCAACGCCAGCAAAAGCTGGGCTGCCATGATTAATCCATTCATATATTTTTAGTATACGCTACAAGAAGGGTAACGCCGTTTCTGTTAATAAAATTCACATAACTAAAAAACACCCATTTAGATAACGGGTGTTTTTTTATCTGTCTGACAAAATTACGCAAATTATTCGGGTTTTGATAAACTGGCCCCAATAAACTCCCTGTTCAGGCGGGCAATGTTTTCCAGCGATATCTCTTTCGGGCATTCGGCTGAGCAGGCGCCCGTGTTGGTACAGGAGCCGAAGCCTTCGGCATCCATCTGTGCCACCATGCTGAGGGCGCGGGCTTCTCTTTCCGGCTGGCCCTGTGGCAGGAGCGCCAGCTGCGAAACTTTAGCCGATACAAACAGCATGGCTGAAGCGTTTTTACAGGCCGCCACACAGGCACCGCAACCGATACAGGCCGCTGCCGCAAACGAGAGGTCGGCCTTGTCTTTACCGATAGGCAGGTTATTGGCATCCTGGGCGTTACCGGTGTTAACGGAAACATACCCGCCGGAAGCAATGATCCGGTCGAAGGCCGTACGGTCTACCACCAGGTCTTTGATCACCGGGAAAGCCGCTGCTCTCCACGGTTCCACCACAATGGTATCTCCGTCTTTAAAGCTCCGCATATGCAGCTGGCAGGTGGTTACTCCTTCCAGCGGGCCGTGCGGCCGGCCGTTGATATACATCGAGCACATTCCACAGATACCTTCGCGGCAGTCGTGGTCAAAAGCAATGGGCTCTTTATTTTCGTGAATCAGCTCCTCGTTCAGTACGTCAAACATCTCCAGGAAGGACATATCCGGCGAAACATTCTCTACTGTGTAGTCTTCCAAGCGCCCCTTAGATCCGGTATTTTTTTGTTTCCAAACCTTCAGGTGTATTGTCATATTCTCGTTACTCATTGTACTACGATAGTTTAGATTATTTATAATTACGCTGGGCTATTTTGATGTTCTCGTACACCAGGTCTTCCTTATGAAGAGTCCAGTCGCTTTCCTTATTAAATTCCCATGCCGAAACAAACATGAAGTTTTCATCATCACGCTTGGCCTCACCACCGTCTTCCTGGTATTCTTCGCGGAAGTGCCCGCCACACGATTCCTTCCTGTCTAACGCATCAATACACATGAGCTCGCCCAGCTCCAGGAAATCGGCTACACGGCCCGCTTTATCCAGTTCCGGGTTAAATTCGTCGATATCGCCGGTCACCCGCAGGTCTTTCCAGAATTCTTTCCGCAGCTCACGGATCTCACCGATAGCCTCGGTTAGTCCCTGCTCATTCCGGGCCATGCCGCATTTTTCCCACATGATATGGCCCAGGCGCTTATGGAACGATTCCGGGCTCTGTTTCCCGTTAATGTTCTTCAGGGTTTCCAGGCGTTCTTTCACGTGCTGCTCTGCCGCTGCGAAAGCCTCGTGATCAGTAGGAATAGGTTTGGTACGAATCTCGCTTGAGAGGTAGGCACCAATGGTAATCGGGATCACAAAGTAGCCGTCAGACAGCCCCTGCATCAGGGCCGATGCCCCGAGGCGGTTGGCGCCGTGGTCAGAGAAGTTGGCTTCGCCCAGTGCGTACATGCCGGGAACGGTGGTCATCAGGTTATAGTCTACCCACAGGCCGCCCATGGTATAGTGTACCGCAGGGTAAATCTTCATCGGCACTTCATAGGGGTCTTCACCGGTGATCTGCTTGTACATGTCAAACAGGTTACCGTATTCTTCTTTCACCACTTCTTTACCCAGTCTTACGAGGGTTTCAAGATCCGGGTTTTCTATGTTGAGCCGGGAGGCTTCTGCCCGCCCGTATTTATTGATCAGGTTATACCGGAAATCGAGGTAAACCGCCTGCTTGGTGGTGCCTACGCCGTATCCGGCATCGCAACGCTCTTTGGCCGCCCTGGAGGCAATATCGCGGGGCACCAGGTTACCGAAAGCCGGGTATCTTCTTTCGAGGTAATAGTCACGGTCTTCTTCCGGGATGTCGTTGGCGGCCCGGGTTTCGTCTTTCTTCTTCGGCACCCAGATCCGGCCGTCGTTCCGGAGTGATTCTGACATCAGGGTCAGCTTCGACTGGTGGTCGCCCGATACCGGGATACACGTAGGGTGAATCTGCGTAAAGCAGGGGTTACCGAAGAAGGCACCTCTCTTGTGCGCTTTCCACGCGGCGGTAACGTTGCTGCCCATGGCGTTGGTAGACAGGTAAAATACGTTTCCGTATCCCCCGGTGCACAGCAGCACGGCATGGCCAAAGTAACGCTCCAGCTTACCGGTGGTCAGGTTCCGGGCAATGATACCGCGGGCCTTTCCGTCAATGATCACCACATCCAGCATTTCGTGGCGGGAGTACATTTTTACAGCCCCCAGGCCTACCTGGCGTTCCAGGGCCGAATAGGCACCCAGCAGCAATTGCTGGCCGGTTTGCCCGGCAGCGTAAAAGGTTCTTTTTACCTGCACCCCGCCGAAAGAGCGGTTTTTAAGCATCCCGCCGTAATCGCGTGCAAAAGGTACCCCCTGTGCCACGCACTGGTCAATGATGTTGGCCGAAACCTCCGCCAGGCGGTGCACGTTGGCCTCACGCGAGCGGTAGTCTCCCCCTTTTACGGTATCGTAAAACAAACGGTAAACCGAGTCACCGTCGTTCTGGTAATTTTTTGCGGCGTTGATCCCCCCCTGGGCAGCAATAGAGTGTGCCCGGCGCGGAGAATCCTGAAAGCAGAAAGCTTTAACCTGGTAGCCCATTTCGGCCAGTGAAGCGGCGGCTGACGCTCCTGCAAGCCCCGTACCCACTACAATAATTTCCAGGTTTCTTTTGTTGGCAGGGTTAACCAGGGGAATAGTCGACTTGTATTTTGTCCACTTTTCGGCTATCGGCCCCTGAGGTATCTTAGCATCCAGTTTTGAAGATGTCATATCTGAAACGAATGATTATTTAAAGAAATAGAAATAAAGCGGCATGGCTGCGTACCCGATGGGAATCAGTATACCGAATACCCATACACCGATGCCCTTGATCAGGGGGGTGTATTTGGAATGATTCAGACCCAGCGTCTGGAAAGCACTCTGGAAACCGTGAACCAGGTGGAATGCCAGGGCAAACATGGCCAGGACATAGAAAAGTACCAGGCCGATATTCTGGAATGCATACGAAACCACCTTATAAAGGTCTTTCACCACCACTATGCGTGTACCTGCTGCTTCATTAAAGGTTTCCAGCTTTTTCACTTCCTGCGTATAACCGGCCGGCATATCTGCTGTTGTAACAGCACCGGTGCTCAGCTGTTCGGTATACTGCACGTAAGGCAGGTTTTCAAAGTGGAATTTGTACCAGAAATCGCTCATGTGCACTACGATGTACACCAGCAGGATAGTGCCCAGGATGGCCATGTTCCGGCTGTAAGGCGACGACTGGTTTTTGTTCATTACATAACCTACCGGCCTTGCCTGGCGATTTTTATAGGTAATGTACAATCCCCAGAAGGCGTGAAACAGAATAAGGAAATAGTTCACATACGAAACCACCTTAATGACAGGGAAGGTGGTCATGAAAACGGCGTATGTATTGAAGGCGTAACCCCCATCGTGTTTAAACAACTGAAAGTTACCGGAAAGGTGTACCACAAGGAAGGTACACAAGAATAAACCTGTAAGCGCCATCAGTACTTTTTTACCGATAGAGCTTGTAAGGGTTTTGGTTAACCAGGACATAATGAATGTTTTAAAGTAGAGCTAAAATACTTAGAATAATCCAATTAGTTACAGAGCCTCAAAGCTAGCGGATTATTGTTTTAGAATCAATCTAAATTCGGGTCAATCCCGTCAGTTGATGATATCAAAACCGCAGTAAGGCCGTAACACTTCGGGAACGATGATCCCTTCCGGTGTCTGGTTGTTTTCCAGGATAGCCGCCAGGATACGGGGCAGGGCCAGGGCCGAGCCGTTCAGCGTATGCAGCAGCTGTGACTTACCGTCTACTTTATAGCGCAGCTTCAGGCGATTGGCCTGGTAGGTTTCAAAGTTGGATACGGAGCTCACTTCCAGCCAGCGCTCCTGGGCGGCCGAGAAGACCTCGAAGTCAAAGGTAAGCGCCGATGTGAAGCTCATATCACCGCCGCATAAGCGCAGGATACGGTACGGCAGGCTGAGCTTTTCCAGCAAACCGCGTACGTGGCCCAGCATTTCTTCCAGGGCCGCGTAGGAGTTTTCAGGGGTGGTAATCTGTACAATTTCCACTTTATCAAACTGGTGCAGGCGGTTCAGTCCGCGTACGTGGGCACCCCAGCTTCCGGCCTCTCTTCTGAAACAGGGCGTATAGCCGGCGTGCTTCACCGGGAGGTCATTTTCATTCAGGATGACATCGCGGTACATATTGGTGATGGGCACTTCGGCCGTAGGGATCAGGTAGAGGTCATCGGCCGTGGCGTGGTACATCTGCCCTTCTTTGTCAGGCAGCTGGCCTGTACCGAAACCCGAGGCGGCATTGATCACCACAGGGGGCTGCACTTCGAGGTAGCCGGCTTTATCGGCTTCGTTCAGGAAGAAGTTGATCAGTGCCCGCTGAATCTTTGCCCCTTTTCCTTTGTAAAAAGGAAACCCGGCCCCGGTCACTTTATTTCCCAGGTCAAAGTCAATGATATCGTATTTTTTAATCAGCTCCCAGTGCGGCAGGGCACCTTCTCCGAGTACGGGAACGGTTCCTCCTTTTTCCGTTTCCTCGTTTTCTTCCGGCGTTCTGCCTTCAGGCACCGATGCATGCGGGAGGTTCGGAAGAGTGACCATTACCTCCTGGAGGGTTTCTTCTGCTTTCTTCAAAGCGGCTTCCAGCTCTTTGGACAGCTCTTTCAGCTCAGCGGTCTGCGCCTTCAGCTTTTCGGCTTCTTCTTTTTGTCCTGACTTCATCAATCCGCCGATCTCCCGGGCCAGCCCGTTGGCCTGCGCCAGGGTACTGTCGAGCCTCGACTGGATGTCTTTGCGCTGGTTATCCAGGTCAATGGCCTGGTTCACCACCCGTGAAGCGTCTTTAAAATGTTTCTTTTCCAGTCCGGCTATGGCTGCCGGAAGGTTTTCCCTGATATAGTTCAATTGTAACATATCTTCTATTTTTCAAAGGTGAAAAGCCCTTCATTGAGTGCTTCGAGGGCCAGGTTTTTATGTTTGGTATCTACCAGTATCGAAACGTTATGTTCTGATGCCCCGTAAGAGATCATCCGCACAGGGATATCCTTTAAGGCTTCGAGAATACGGAAGGCCACCCCCGATTTGTCGGCAAAGAACTGGCCTACCACGCAAATGATGGTCTGGTTGCGGTCGTGCTCTTCAAGGTCGGCAAACTGTCCGAGCTCTGCCGAGATAGCTTCCAGGTGCTCTGAGTTATCGATGGTCACCGCCACTGAAACCTCTGAGGTGGTGATCATGTCTACCGGGGTCTTGTATTTTTCAAAGATGTCAAACACCCGCTTCAGGAAGCCGTAGGCATTCAGCATACGGGTAGAGTGGATGTAGATGGCCGTGATGTTATCTTTTGCCGCTATGGCGGTGATCTCGGCTCCTTCAGAGGTACCCGCAGAGATCAGTGTACCCGGCGCTTTGGGCTCCATGGTATTTTTCAGCCTCACGGGCACGCCCCTGAGCTTAGCCGGTGTAATGGTGCTGGGATGCAGGATCTTGGCTCCGAAATACGCCAGCTCAGCAGCTTCTTCAAAGGTAAGGTACCGTACGGGGAACGTACGTTTCACTACACGCGGGTCATTATTGTGCATGCCGTCGATATCCGTCCATATCTGGATCTCCTCAGCGGTAAGCGCTCCTCCCACCAGGGAGGCGGTGTAATCTGAGCCGCCCCGCTTGAGGTTGTCTATGTTTCCTTCGGGATTCCGGCAGATGAAGCCCTGGGTCACCACAACCTGGTAGTTTTCTTTTTCTTCGAGGATGGCTTTCAGCCCGGTTTCAATTTCATTGAAAAGCGGTTCGCCGTCGGCGTCTATTTTCATAAAATCAAGGGCATGGATCAGGGTTACGCTGTCGCCCCGCTCCATGAGGTAGGCCGTAAACAGCTGGGTAGAAAGAATTTCTCCTTCAGCAACCAGCTCTTTGTCCTGCTTCATGGTAAAAGGCTGGTAGGTGGCCAGGTTGGCAATGACGTTAAATTCGGCGCTGATGATCTGACGGCCGCGGTCAAGGCCTTCGGGCGTTTCAAAAAGATCATCAATAAATGCGTGGTAATGGGCTCTCAGGTCATCGATCAGGCTGTTAGCCCGTGCCATATCTTTTTCTTTTAATGCCTGTCCTATTTCCAGGAGCGAGTTGGTACTGCCGGAAAGTGCGGAAAGCACCACCAGTTTCCTGCCCGGGTCAGCGGTTACCAGATCTCTTATCGACTTCATGCGCTCCGGCTTACCTACCGAAGTACCGCCAAATTTCCAAACTTGCATTTTCTATATTCCGTTTAATGTAATCCTAACATTTTAATGGCTGTGATAGCGGCTTCGTCGCCTTTGTTCCCGTGGATTCCTCCGGCCCGGTCAAGCGCCTGCTGGTGGGTATTGGGGGTCAGCACGCCGAATATCACGGGCTTGTTGTATTTGAGGGCTACCTGGGTAAGGCCCTGGGCCACGGCATTATTGATGTAATCGTTGTGCCGGGTTTCTCCCTGGATCACGCAGCCGATGGCGATGACCGCATCAATATCGGGGCGTTGCGCCATCACCTGGGCGCCGAAGCTCAGTTCATAGCTGCCCGGAACAGCCCTTTTTACGATATTTTCCGGCAGAACACCGTGTTTTAAAAGAGTGTTTACGGCTCCCTCTGCCAGGGCCCCGGTAATTTCTTCATTCCATTCTGCTACCAGCACCGCAAATCGCTTATGCGACACGTCGGGTAGCCCTCCGGTAGAGAAAACGCTTAAATTTTTATCTGCAGATGCCATATTTTTAGGAATAAAAAAGGGATAAACACATGGCTTATCCCTTCGATTTTGTCTTTACTTCCATCTTAGTTTCCGCCAAGCTCCGCTTCCAGCTTCGATTTATACTTCTTAGCCAGCACCGATTCAATGGCCGAGGGATATTGCTCAATTAAGGAAGCGTATACCTTCACCGCTTCGCTGTTGTTCCTGGCTTCCTGGTAAGCGTTGCCCAGCTTCATCATGTAACCGGGGGTAGCGTATTTGTTCGGCTTATAATCAGCCGCTTTTTTATAGTATTTGATGGCATCGTCATTCTTACCCAGCTCCAGGTAGCTGTCACCGATCAGGGTATAGGCTCTGGGCTGAAGCACGTCGTCGTTGGCAGAGAATTTCTCCAGCCGGGCAATGGCATCGTTAAATTTACCTTCTTTCATCAGCGCAATACCTGCATACAGGTTAGCCAGATTACCGGCTTTGGTGCTGCTGTAATTATCGGCCACGGAAAGCAGGCCTTCATTACCGCCCTGGCCTTTCAGCGCCTGGCTGGTAGAGTCGGCTTCAAAAGAGTAAACCGCATCAAACAGGGCCGACTGCGCCTCTTTTTCCTGGTTTTTGTTCCAGTAGTTATATCCGAAAAAACCAGCCACTACAGCAAGAATAAGCACCCCTGCTGCCAACGTGAGTTTCTGGTTTCTTTCAAAAAAACTTTCTACTTTAATTACTTCTTTTTTCAGCGCTTCCGAATCTTCTATGAGTTCAATACCTGACTTCGCTTTTTTTGCCATTTTAATTGGTTGTCAAAATTTTGGAGTGCAAATTTATTAAATATATTTAGATTTTTGTGTATGTAGGGGCAATATTTTATCCTTGAAAGGCCGGATGCAGGAATTCATTGAGAGGGAAGGATATTCAGGGATGGCGGGTGTTTGAACCGGAGAGGTACTCCAACTGTGAAGTTGCTTAAATTGACCCATCCATGAATTAAACCCATAAAAAAGCCGGGCCCCGCAAGGGACCCGGCCTGTATATCTTTACCTGCAGGTGCTTATTCTCTCAGGAAAGGATAATCAGACTGCACGTAGATGTCTTCAAAGGCTTCTTCGGGCTTCGGCCACGGCGATTCTTCCGCAAATTTCACGGCGTCGTCTACCTGCTTTTTCACCCGCTCGTCAATGGCATCCAGCTCTTCCTGGGTAGCAATCTTGTTGGTCAGGATCCGGTCTTTGATGAGCTCGATCGGGTCTCTGAGCTTCCATTCCGCTACTTCTTCTTTGGTACGGTATTTCTGCGGATCCGACATGGAGTGACCGCGGTAACGGTAGGTTTTAAATTCAAGGAAGGTAGGGCCTTCTCCTTTCCGGGCTCTTTCTGCTGCACGGGCAACCGCCTCGTGCACGATCTCCACATCCATGCCGTCTACTGCTTCTGAAGGAATATCGTACCCTTCTCCCAGGGTATACAGCTCTCTCACGTTCGAGGTACGGGCCACAGATGTACCCATGGCATACCCGTTGTTTTCCACTACAAATATGGTAGGGATCTTCCAGGTCATGGCCATATTCAGGGCTTCGTGGAATGCCCCCTGGCGGATGGCACCGTCACCGAAATAACAGATACACAGATTATCTGTGCCCCGGTATTTTTCGGCAAAGCCGATACCCGCTCCCAGTGGGATCTGCGCTCCCACGATACCGTGGCCGCCCATAAAGCCCACCTCTTTGTCAAAGATGTGCATCGAGCCGCCTTTTCCTTTGGTAGTACCGGTGGCTTTACCGTAAAGCTCCGCCATGATCTTACCGGGATCGGTGCCCAGCGCCAGCGGATGGCCGTGGTCGCGATAGGCGGTAATGTATTTATCTCCTTTTTTTAAGGCAGAAACCGAGCCGGAAGAACAGGCTTCCTGGCCGATATATAAATGGCAAAAACCCCTGATTTTCTGCTGGCCGTATAACTGACCCGCCTTTTCTTCAAACTTGCGCTGAAGTACCATGGAGTCGTACCAATATAAGTATTGTTCTTTGGAATATTTAACTTTTGCTGCTTCCTTGCTTTTTGCTGCCATAAAAGTAGTTCACTAAAATATTGAGGTACAAAAATAGCGATTCCCCTTATATTTCCATAAAATAAACCACATAGATTTTGACAGGGGCCGCTCTCCTGCCGGCACATCCCCTCTGCAGATTTGAACTTACCACTTTAAATCGCGAATTTTGCATACATGTACCTGCAAAACCTCCGCTTATACCATTTCAGAAATTACGAAGACCGCTTTTTTACCTTTTCAGCGGGCCTGAACTGCATTGTGGGGAAAAACGGAAGCGGGAAAACCAACCTCCTCGACGCCGTGTATTTCCTGGCTCTTTCCAAAAGCTCTATCCATGCCCAGGATCAGCTGAGCATCCGGTTCGGTGAAGATTTCTGCGTGGTAGAAGGCGCTTTCAGCACCGACCGCGACGAGGTAGTGGCCTGCCACCTGCAGCGGCAGGGCAGGAAAACGGTCACTGCAGATAAAAAGGTTTATGAGAAGCTGTCTGACCACATCGGGAAATACCCGGTGGTGCTGATCGCCCCTAACGATACCGACCTGGTCCGCGACGGGGCCGAAACGCGCCGCAAGCTGTTTGACGGTATCCTGTCGCAGCTTTATCCCGACTACCTGCAGACCTACCTTCGCTACAACAAGGCCCTGGATCAGCGTAACGGCCTGCTTAAGCAGTTTGCCGAACAGCAGTTTTTTGATCCCGACCTGCTGAAAATTTACTCGGAACAGATCATTGCACTGGGGAAGAAAATCTTCGCGTCGAGAAGAGATTTTATACAAGGGTTTACTCCTCTTTTTAATACCCATTACGCCAGCCTGTCTGAAAACCGGGAAGAGGTAACCCTTACGTATGTTTCAGACCTGGAAGACGATGGTTTCGAACCACGTTTTTATGCCCATACGGAAAGAGACCTCGCCGCCCAGCGTACTACACTGGGCGTTCATAAAGACGACTACGAGTTCCTGATGAGCGGCATGCCCGTGAAGAAGTTCGGCTCCCAGGGACAACGCAAAAGTTATGTTATGGCCCTGAAGCTGGCCCAGTTCGACTGTATACACCGGGAAAAGGGTCTCAAGCCCATCCTGCTGCTGGACGATATTTTCGATAAGCTTGATGACCGCCGCATTGAACGCCTGATCGAAATGATCCATGCCGGCTCTTTCGGCCAGGTTTTTATTACCGACGCCCGCCCGGAAAGGACGGGGGAGATGTTGGGAGGGAATGTTAATTTTATAAGGTTGTAAAATTAGTGAACAACTAACAGTGAACAACTAACAGTGCATAAATAAGTGGATTTGGGCGAGGCCAGCTTTTCAGGATGAAGGCTGCAAGCCACGCCAACTGTTCACTGTTAGTTGTTCACTGTTCACTTAAATCAGCGCTCTGTCCAGATGCACATACCCCCCATCCACATGAATGAGCTGGCCGGTGGTATGGCTGGAACGTGATGAAAGCAGGAATACCGCCATGTCGGCTATTTCTTCTATGGTGGTCATGCGTTTCCCGAGAGGAATTTTACTTTCAATCGATTTCAGGGTACCTTCAGGATCGGGCAGGGTTTTTATCCATTTGTCGTAAAGCGGCGTGTAGCATTCGGCTACCACTATCCCGTTTACCCGGATACCGTATTTCAGCAATTCAACGGCCCACTCGCGGGTAAGGGCGTTGCGGGCGCCGTTGGCGGCAGCATAGCCGGAGGTATTGCCCTGGCCGGTTTCAGCCGTTTTAGAGGTAATGTTAAGAATAGGGCCCCTGGTTTGCTTCAGAGCAGGCAGGGCGTGATGAGCCAGCAGGTAATAATGGACCATGTTCTTGTGCAGCGATGCCATGAACGCTTCATAGTTACCCGATTCCAGTCCGACGCCGTCATTGGCACCGGCATTATTGACCAGCCCGTCAATGCGGCCGAACCGCTCCAGGGTAAGCCTGACGGCTTTTTCACATTCTCCGGGGTCTGACAGCTCAGCTTCTACCGTAAAGCCGAAACCACCGGCTGCTTCTATTTTACTCAGGGCCCATTCATTATCTGCCCGGTTTCGCCCGATAATTACCGGGAAGGCCCCTTCCAGGCTGAGCTGGTTAGCGATACCCTCTCCTATTCCCTTGGCCCCACCGGAAACCAGGATGACCTTTTCATTTAATTTTAAATTCATACGAATTGCTTCTTATCCAAACAAAAATAGAATAATTCCCTAACTTCGCAAGAAAATACCATGAAGAAAGCGGCTTTCCTGAGCATTTTATTTTTGAACATCGCCTGCGGAGACCAACGCCCGGGCGCAAAATGCCCCGATGCCGGCCCTTTTGTAATGACTTTAAAGAATGAGCCGGGGCGTATCGCACCCGACAGCACCGGGAAGAATTTTTACCTTTATTTCAGTACTGAAGGCAGCCTTACCTATACCATGCGGGCGGCTCCCTGCAACCTGGGCAAGGAGTTCCGGGCGGAGGTCAACGTTTTCTTTGACGGTGATTTTTACAAAACCCGTACAGGTTCTGCCGGCGATTATATCGTGTATATCCGGGACATGGATTACAGGTAAAAAAAAACAGCATTCAAAATGATGCTGTTTTTAAAAATCTATTCAACCTTAAATAAAAAACATATCCACAAAACTATGATTCTCTTCTGCTCTTCTTCTGCTTTCACTGAATCACAGTGCAAAACTAAGGCCATTTTTTAATAGCCTAAAGTATTCGTGCATACTATTTTTTGAAATTCCTGGAAAAGTACAATTTTATATAACTGATTACCAAAAACTTAACTACTTTCAGTTAAATGTTTATAAAATAATGCCATAAGGCACATTGTACGGCTCCTCCGCGGGCGTACCCGGGTAATAAGGGAGATACCTGATGGTTCTCCCTACGGGAGATTAAAAAAAACGCAGAGTCTCCCGCCGGGAAACTCTGCGTAGAAGCCTTATCCTGTAGCGATCAGGCCGCTTAGGCCGGGAATGATTTACTGATCTCCGTGAAGTCTCTTGACTTGAGAGAGGCACCGCCCACCAGTCCGCCGTCTACATCGGGCTGGCTGAAGAGCTCCTGTGCGTTGGCGGCACTTACGCTTCCGCCATAGAGGATAGAAATTTCTTCTGCTGTTTCACTGCCGTATTGACCGGCCAGGTGGTCTCTCAACACCTTGTGCATTTCCTGCGCCTGGGCAGAGGTAGCCGTTACGCCCGTACCGATTGCCCAGATGGGCTCATAGGCAATAACCACTTTTTTCAGGGTACCGGCATCCAGGTGAAAGAGGCTGTTGGTGATCTGTCCTTTTACAAAATCAAAATGAATTCCGGCTTCGCGTTGAGCCAGGGTTTCGCCGCAGCAGAAAATGGGTGTCAGGCCTTCTGCCAGGATAGCATCGGTTTTTTCTGCAATGAAGGCATCGCTTTCGCCGAAGTATTCCCTTCTTTCCGAATGCCCGATGATCACGTACTGTACCCCTACTGATTTCAGCATGGGCACAGATACCTCGCCGGTATAGGCACCGGATGCCTTGGGGTGGCAGTTCTGGGCGCCCAGGGCCACTTTCGGGGTATCGATCAGTTTGGAAAAGGTGCTCAGGTAAGGAAACGGCACACCCAGCACCACCTGTACGTTGGGGTGAGTGAGCTCATCTTTAACCATATTGACTACTTCTGATAAAAGGATCTGCCCTTCTTCAAAAGTCTTGTTCATTTTCCAGTTTCCGGCGGCGTATTTTTTTCTCATTCTTCTATTATTACCATGTTATGATATACATTCTGCACGTCATCGTCTTCTTCCAGCTTTTCCAGTAGCTTTTCGATGTCTGCAGCTTCTGCTTCGGTTAATTTTTTGGTATCGGTGGGTATCCGCTCAAAGTCGGCATGCAGCAGCTCATATCCTTTTTCTTCCAGGTATTTCTGCACGGCACCGTAGGCGGTAAACTCCCCGTAAATGTTGATCTGGTGGGTTTCTTCATCGAGGAAAACATCGTCTACCCCGAAATCAATCAGGTCAAGCTCCAGCTCTTCGAGGTCAATGCCACCGGTCTGTGCAATTTTAAAGACACATTTCCTTTCAAAGATGAAGTCGAGCATACCGTTGGTCCCCAGGCTGCCGCCCGTTTTGCTGAAATAGCTTCTTACGTTAGCTACGGTACGGTTGTTGTTATCGGTGGTACATTCTACCAGCACAGCCACGCCGTGCAGGCCGTAGCCTTCCAGTACGATCTCCTTGTAGTCTTCCTGGTCTTTGGAAGAAGCCCTTTTAATGGCATTGTCTACGTTGGTTTTCGGCATGTTGGCTGCCTTGGCGTTCTGGATCACGGCTCTGAGCCTTGAGTTGGTGGCCGGATCAGGGCCGCCCTGCTTCACAGCCATGACAATGTCTTTGCCTATACGGGTGAAGGTCTTTGCCATCGAGCTCCACCGTTTCATTTTTCGCGCTTTTCTGAATTCAAACGCCCTTCCCATATAAATTACATTATTTGAAGTCGCAAAACTAAGGATTTTCTAAAATAAATTGACAATGGACAGTTGACAATTGTCAATGACGAAGGCAATAAAACAAATAATCAATAATTAAGCGCCTTCCTTGCTTTAACTCATTGTCAATTGAGTCATTACTAACTAAGAAGCCTCCTGCTTTAACCCATTGTCAATTGTCCATTGTCAATTGTCAATTACAGCTTAATGCATTTCACCCCATAAGTCACTTTCCCGACCTTTACCCGCACCACGTAGGTACCGGGCGGTACTTTCAGGTTCAGGATAACATCGTGCTGTGCCGGGCGGTATTCTCCTTCCATGAGCTTTCCTACTTCTCTTCCGTCTGCCGTAACCAGGGTAACCACCACTTTGGCCTGGTAGTAGAGATTCATGCGGAGATACGCCCAGTCGTCTACCACCGGGTTAGGAAAAATCGTAAAACGGTCTTTTTCGAGGCTGGGCTTTTCTTTAACGATGGGTTGCCCGGTATCGGGGTCAATGATCACCGCAGGCGGATCAGGCGGCTTAGGCAACGTGGGGTCTTTTTTGGTATCTTTCAGGAAACCCGTTTCATTGATATAGCTCAGCTTCTCACCGAAGATGCCGGCTGCAAAGTCAGCTGATTTTCCGAACCAGGTGGTCACCAGCTCGAAATAAATGCTCCTGAAATCGGTGGCGTAGGAATGGTTGAAGCCGTCAAACAGGGGGAAATACCCGAAATAGTCTCCGATCACTTCTCCCCTCACCCCGGTTCCGAAGCTGAACATGATGCTGGATGTACCGTGGTCGGTTCCGGCACTCCCGTTTTCATACGGGCGCCGGCCGAACTCGGATGCGGTTATGCCCACCACTTTTTTATCATGGCCCAGCTGCTCGATATCCGACTGGAAGGAGCTGATGGCTTCCGAAAGCTCTTTCAGCAGCTTGGAGTGCGTTCCGTCAAGCCCGCCCTGGTTGGCATGGGTATCGTAACCGGTCTGCTCCACAAAGTATACCTTGGTTTTCAGTCCGCCGTCTATCAGCCGGGCCACCAGCTTCAGCTGCTGAGACAGGGGGACATTGGTATACGTTTCTTTATTTTTACCTGCGTCAAAAGCTTTCTTGATCACCTGTGAGTATTCCTGCACTTCTATGCCCACGTTATTGACGTAGTCAAATTCGCTTTTGTAATATTCACTGGCCTCAATGGCTATCCTGTTTCCTTCCACCAGCTGGCCCTGGAGGTACATATCGTCGGCACTTTCCAGCACAATCGATTTTTCACCGGTTTCACCCAGGAACATGAGCGAGGGCGTCTTTCCTACCTGGATACAGTAGGGGCTCTCCGGCTTGGACTCCCCGGAAAAGGTATCGAAATACCGGCCCAGCCACCCGGTAGGCAGGGGCTGCGACGTGCTTGACGGCACAATACCGCTTAACCAGATGTCGGTAGACCGGAAATGGGAAAAATCAGGGTTTTTATAACCCAGGCCGCTGAGCACGCCCAGCTTTCCTTCCTTGAAGAGGCCCAGCATGCCGCCTTTTACACCCTGCGAAAGGCCGGGGTGCATGGCCATTCCTTTGTCTTTGTTGATAGGGGTAACGGTGTTGCGGGGAATATGAAGGGTAGGACGAAACTGGTTGTAGTACATTTCCCATTCGTAGGGCGTGATTGTGTTCATACCGTCGTTTCCTCCGAAGAGCTGCACCACCACCACAATATTATCGTTCTCATTCTGGAAGGCTGCCGGCTGAAAAACACTGAGATCCATCCGGTCCAGTTTCAGGGTAGACACCACGCCTAAGCCCATTGTAGAGTTTCGTATAAAGCTTCTTCTTCTCATATCTTCTACACTTATGAAAGGTAAAACTCCGGTGCTTTTATGACATTTTCCATCAGCTTTTTCACGCGCTGCCCGGCAGCATTCTTATCGCCCCGTACCGAGTTCCATTCGGCCGGGGTGGCTGCCAGCAGGGCCGAATATCCCTTGAAGCGCTCAGCGCTGACCGTTCTTCCGAAAAAGGTATCGATGATGCGTGAAATGAGCTTGTCGGGATCGCCTGAATTATCTATGCCATCGGCCCAGTTGGCAAAGTCGGTATTGGAGTTAAAGCTGAATATTTCATGAATATAAAATACAGTAGTGGGCAGGCTTTTGGTAGAAACCCAGCTGCGGTAGCCTTTCCAGCCGCTCACGTTAGGCGGGTTAAAGAGCTCCAGGCCCAGCTCAGCCATGACGTTCCGGGCATACCGGTCTACGTACTTAAAGTGGCTGACCATGCTGACAATGGTTTCTGCCGGCGACTTGAGCTGGATACCGATATTTTTTTCATCAAAGAAGTGCTTACTCTTCAGCAGGGTTTTCAGCACCGGTGCAAACTCAAATTTGGCGGCGATCAGCCGGGAGGCCAGGTCATTAATGAGGGCCTCATCTGTTTTACCGGGATTGGCGTATACAAAATACCGGTAAAATTTACGCATGATGAATTTCGCCGCCACGTCGCCCTTTTTGGTGAGGATCACGTTGATCAGCTTTTTTACCGAATTGTTATAAACGTTTTCCTGGGTTATGGTGTAATTAACGTTGAAGGTCTCTTCAAAGAAGCGCTTGGAGTTCTTGTCGAAGTCGTTCGGGTTAAGGTACCCGCGGTTAGGGGTAGCGCTTTCATCGGCAAAGTATTTCACCTTCCAGCCTGTCAGGATCTTCGCCGCTTCCTTAATATCGCTTTCCGTATAATTGCCTACGCCCAGCGAGTACAGCTCCAGTAATTCGCGGGCAAAATTTTCATTGGGAGCTTCACTGACGTTTTCATTCCCGTTCAGGTACACCAGCATGGCGCCGTCTACGGTAATTTTTTCAAGGAGGGTAAAGAAGCTGCCGGTAAAGTTTTTGCGGAACATATCGTTTTGCAGGTACATCGGGATCACCGGGATGTTCACGCAGTTGGCATACTGGGTGGTAAGATGCCCGTGCCAGAAAAGCACCAGCTTTTCCAGGATACTCTCCCTGTCGTTTTTCATCTGGCTCACCCACCAGCCCCCGAGCTCCCAGTTGTAGTCTCCGTTATGCAGCGACAGCTTACGGTTTTCTTCGTCTTTCCGGCTTCCGGAAAGGTTATCCGGGTTGTAAATGGTTTCGTTAACAAACGAGGGCGGAGCCGGGCTGGTACGCGCCTGCGCATTGCTAAAGAGGGTATCTACCACCTCGCCCGCTGTTTTTCCTGCATATTTATCAATAACTGCCGGTGATACGGCAAATGTACACCGCTGAAGCAGGTGCCGCACTTCTGCCCGGGTAAGGGGTGCGGTATGCTCCTCCAAACCTGCCTGTACTTCACCGCGCTCGGTCAACCCTCCCAAAAAACTATCCAGAAAACCTCTTCTTGATACTACAGACATCACATACACATTTAAGGTTATCAACACAAAATAGTAGAATTTTATTAAGAAAGCCAAGCACCTCCGGGGAATGTTAATGCTTTTTTAAGATCAGCAGGCAAAGAACCCGCACCCGGGCCGGTTGCAGGCAACGGCAGCATAGCGCCGGGGGTTTTCTCCCGGAACAGGGGGATTGCAAAGGAAATACAACAAACGTAAAATTATATTTTGTATTTTATTAAAAGAGTAAAACTATTGTTTAATTGGGAAATTTTTTTTAGTATTGTGATAAGTTCTAACTAAATAACAAAAATACCAAGTGCACCACTGCTTTTACTTTTTGTATCCCGGGATGATCCGGGGCATGGGTATGCCCTGATCCCAGTAATGACCTTTCCCGCATAGCAAAAGAAAGGTTCTGCTCTGCCAATTGCCGGTAACGGTAAACTGTCTGTCATTTTTTAGCTGCTCCGTATGCCTTAAGGCAATACGCCTGAAATGTTTGTGTAAGTATATGTCCGTACTTGTATGAATTAATTGATTACTAAACTAAATACAAACCTTATGAAGAAAAATTTATTCCTGCTTTCAGCCTTCCTGCTTTTCGGTTTAAGTGCTGCCTATGCCCAGTCAAAAACGGTATCGGGCCAGGTATTGTCTGCCGAAGACGGAAGCAGCCTGCCGGGCGTTTCCATTGTGATCAAGGGAACCTCCCGCGGAACCCAGACCGACGGAGACGGCATGTTCAGGCTCGAAAACGTTTCCGCCAGCGAAACCCTTGTCTTTTCGTTCATCGGATTCCTCAACAAAGAA
This sequence comes from Leadbetterella sp. DM7, assembly GCF_040829825.2. Lineage (NCBI taxonomy): Bacteria > Pseudomonadati > Bacteroidota > Cytophagia > Cytophagales > Leadbetterellaceae > Leadbetterella > Leadbetterella sp. DM7. The sequence goes on from NZ_JBFOLH020000014.1 coordinate 50,701, forward strand.
ATAGCGGTAGGGAACCAGTCGGTGATCAACGTGTCACTGGAGAACTCGGGCACACAGCTGGAAGAGCTGGTGGTGACCGGGTTCGGTATTGAAAGAGACCGGAAGCAGCTGGGCTACGGAACCACCACTCTCAAGGCCGAGCAGCTGACCACCGCCAAAGTGATGAACGTTTCTAACGCCCTTGCAGGAAAAGTGCCCGGGGTGATGGTTACCGGAACCGGCGGTGCCTTTACCGGGTCAGGGATCATTATCCGTGGATATACCACGTTTACGGGCAGCAACCAGCCTTTGTATGTAATTGACGGGATGCCCGTAGACAACGGCGGCGGCGGAACGCCTCTCCAGAACGGGCCCTCGCTGTCTAACCGTATCGGCGACCTGAACCCGGAAGACATTGAGAACATGACCGTGCTGAAAGGTGCTGCCGCTACCGCCCTGTACGGTTCACGGGCGGCGTCAGGCGTTATCCTGATCACCACCAAAAAAGCAAACCGGCGCTCTAAAAATGCAATAACGCTGACCTCCAATGTTTCATTCGGGAATGTAAACCGCCTGCCGGAGTACCAGAACCAGTACGCGCAGGGCTCTAACGGTAACTTCATACCAGGCAGCATCACCGCAAGCAATATGGGTATGGGAAGCGGCTCATTTACCTCGTGGGGGCCTGAAATAAAAGGCCAGACCGTTACCAACTTTTTTGGCGACCAGGAAACGCTGAAGGCGTACCCCAATAACGTAAGCGATCTGTTCCGTACAGCCACCAACCTGCAAAACACGATCAGCTTTTCAGGAGGCTCGGAGAAAACCGATTACCGCGTGTCGTACGGAAACACCCGGGAGCAGTATGTACTGGACAACAACGACCTGCAGCGGCATAACCTTTCCGTAAATGCCAGCTCCAACATTACCACCAAGCTGCGGGTAGGAACGTCTTTCTCGTATGTCAACAACAAATCAAGAAGAACCCAGCAGGGGAACCAGCTCTCTAACCCCCTTTTCCGGGCGTACTTTACGCCCCGTTCGTATGACCTGACCAACCTGCCTTTTGAAAACGCAGTAGGTGAGCAATTGTGGTACGGTGGTGAAGATAACCCGTACTGGTCTATCAAGCACGTAACGTTTAACGATGAGATCAACCGGGTTTTCGGAAACATCAATGCCCGCTATGACTTCACCAGCTGGCTATTTGCCGACCTGAAAGTAGGTACCGACTTCTTCCTGCGGGAGGCCAAAGGCTTTGACGAGATCGGTATACGCGGCGGCGGTAACACCAGTGCCCAGGGCGTGGGCGGTGTGCTGGACAACAAGTCGATGTCGAGAAACCTGAACTCGTACTTTACCCTTACCGGCAACAAAACGTTCGGCGATTTTGCCCTGACCGCCACATTGGGTAGCGAAACGGTGGAGAATTTTTCGCGGTTCGGAAATATGACAGGCAGGAGCCTGCTGGTGAGAGGGTTTAACAACATCAAAAATACACTGACCTATGTACCGAGCTACGGTTCGTCGAAATCCAGGATCGTTGGTGTTTTTGCCGACTTTATCATTGATTACAAGTCGTATTTAAGCCTCAACATCAAGGCCCGTAACGACTGGGCCTCCACCCTGTCAAAAGGTAACCGGTCTATTTTCTACCCGGCAGCCGCCCTCAGCTTTGTGCTGACCGAGGCCGTGCCTTCATTAAAAGAAAACAAGGTGATTGACCTGATAAAAATCAGGACCAACATCGGCGAGGTAGGAAAAGGCGCCGGCGTATATGCCACCGATTCGTACTATGTGCAGTCGAACCCCGGCGACGGCTTCGGCCCTTCCATTGTGTTTCCGTTTAACGGATCACTGGGATACAACCTGAGCAATACAGCCGGTAACCCGAACATCCGGCCGGAGTTTACCCGTGAAATGGAGCTGGGCCTGGAGCTGGGCTTCTTTAAAAACCGGCTGCATTTCGAAGGGTCGTTATACCAGCGGAAAACACGTGACGTGATTCTGAGCGTACCTTCATCGGCCGTTTCGGGCGTAACCTCGTACGTAGCCAATGCCGGTAAGCTCACCACCAACGGGGTGGAATTTATGGTCAGCGGGACCCCGGTGCTTACGAATACCTTCAAGTGGGATATCGGGCTTAACTTTACCAAATTCCGCTCCATGGTAGATGAGCTGGCTCCCGGAGTGGAAAACATCTTCCTGGGCGGATTTACCGATCCGCACATCCGCCTGGTGGCCGGAGACCAGTACGGGCAGATCTACGGACAGGACTACGCCCGCGACGGCCAGGGCAGAATGCTCATCAACCCGAACACCGGCCTGCCTTTGCCTTCCGGTGTTGTAACCAAAATCGGGAATCCCAATCCCGATTACCTGATGGGCATCACCAATGCGTTCAACTACAAGGGCGTTAACCTGAGCTTCCTGATCGACATCCGCAAGGGCGGTATGCAATACTCCCGGAACATTGCCGACATTCAGCGAAACGGTGTGGCCATTGAAACAGCCGAGTACCCGCGGTTTAACGCCGACGGAAGCGTTGCCAAGCCTTATCTTTTGAAGGGGTATATGCTTCGGGCGAAAAAGCCGGTCAGCCGAATACCACCTACGTATCGGCAGAACAATATTGGGGAAATGCCGGGAAGCACACTGCCGGGGTGGGTTTCCTGTACGATACTTCGTGGCTAAGACTCCGCGAGGCGGCCCTGTCGTACGCCCTGCCGAAGTCAGTAACCGACAAGAGCCCGTTCGGGAATGTGGAGATCGGCGTATTCGGAAGAAACCTGTTTCTGCGCGCCCCGAATTATCCACACTTTGATCCGGAGCAAAACGCTCTGGGTATTTCCAATGCGCAGGGCCTTGAATTTAACTCGCTGCCTGCTACCCGTACCTATGGCTTCAATTTAAAATTAACGCTCTAAAAGTTACTCAAGAATATGAAAAGAATATCATATATCACTTGTTTAGGTCTTCTTTTGCTGACCGCCACGTCATGTGAGAAATGGTTAGACATCAACAAAGACCCTGACAACATATTAAATGCTCCTATCAGTCTGCAGCTTTCTTCCATGACCGTTTCTACGGGATTTGCCGCGGGCAGTGATTTAAACCGGTATACATCGCTGATTTCGCAGCAGTATTCCGGGCAGTCTACCGGCGGAGAAACGCAGACCCAGCAGTATGAGAAATACCAGATCTCTCCTACCGATGCCAACAATGCGTTCAGCCTGTTATTTGCCACCATTCTTAATACGGCAGAGAATATTATCAAGGCTTCAGGCACGGAAAGCCCGCATTACTCAGGGGTGGCAAAGCTGCTGAAGGCCTATGTTTACCAGATATCTGTAGACACCTGGGGAGACCTGCCGTATGACGAGGCCCAGCAAACATCTGCCAATCTTAACCCGGCGTATGACGATGATAAGGAGATCTATACCAAGCTTCTTTCCCTGCTGGATGAAGGTATAGCAGAAGTAAATGCAGCTACCTCGGCGCAGTCGCCCGGCACCAACTCTCAGATTTATTCGGGAACGTTCAGTACCTCGAAAGACAAATGGGTGAAATTTGCCAATACCCTGAAATTAAGGCTGCTGCTGCACTACAGCGAGGTTGACCCTGCTTTTGCTACCCAGCAGATCAATGCCCTGGTTAATTCAGGAGCCCAGTTTTTTGAAGGCAATGCAGACAATTTCCAGGTGAACTTCCTGGCCGAGCAGGGCCGGCAAAACCCCATTCACCAGTTTGAGGTATCGCGGGCAGGTTACTTGGTAGCCAATAATACGATTGTCTCCATGATGAACAAGAAGTCTGATCCGAGAAGAAGCACATATTTTACGGAATACCCGGCCGGTTCAGGCCAGTACCTCGGGGCTGTAGGCGGATCCCCCGCTTCGCAGAACTATTCCAAGTTTCATACCTATTTCAGGGGTGCGCAGTCGGGTAGTTCTTATACCGGACAGGCCCCGATGCGTATGCTGACCTTTGCCGAGTATAATTTTATCCGTGCAGAAGCCGCGCTGAGGTTCGGCAGCCCGGGCAATGCAGAAGAGTTTTTCAAGGCGGGAATCAGGGCATCTATGTCGGATGCCGGCGTGGCAGCCTCTGTCATTGACGACTACATTAAAGCCAACGGAACCCTGGCAGGCAGCAATGCAGAGAAGCTGAAGCAAATTATCGAAGAGAAATTTGTGGCCAATTTCGGAATTGCCGTTGAGCCCTGGACCGACTGGAGGCGTACCGGTTACCCGGCCATCAGCGTACCGGCCAATGCCATTTATCCCAATACGCCGAGAAGCCTGTTTTATCCCCAGTCGGAAGACGATAACAACCGGAGCTTCCCCGGGCAAAAGCCTAACCTGGATGTAAGAATATTCTGGGATACGCGCAAATAAGCAGCTGACCTTCTATGTATGTGCGACCTGGTGAGACCCGCCAGGTCGCTTTTTTTAATGTATAACCAGGAATTATATCCTTGTTTATCTCCTGTTTTTCAATAATTTATTTTAGTTTTTAATATTTTTTCAGTATACTTGTATTACCATTGGTTTTATTACGAAATTTCCAGAAAGCACAACATGATGATGGATGCAGTACGCTCAGGCCAATAGCATAAGCCGGTATTTCATACTATTTGTATATATATTTTTCAACTAAAACCTGCAGAAACAATGAAAATGAAAACTATGGCCGCCTTTGTTGTCTTACTCGGTATTTCACTGGCCAACTATCAATCGAATGCGGAATGTATCCGCAACCCCCGCAAGGATAACGGGCAATGCAAAACCTGGGGCGACGGTTCCAGTAACTGCCTGGAAAAATACGATCATGACCTTGAGTTGGATTGTATAAGATAGTGAAACCAGGGAGACCTCACCCGGATCCGGCACATGTTTACCATTCAGGCTACCGGCCCGCAATACCGGGCAGGTGCGGTCTCCCGCCCATCCGTACAGAAATTCTTACGTATGCGAAATTGTATTTTGCTTATTCTCCTGGGCATTACTACCAGCTGCCAGACGAAGAGCAGCGGGGATGACACTCCTGTGGAAAAAAGCCGGGAAGCCCGGGGAGCTGACTTTATGGTCGCTGATACGATCTTTTTCCATCTGGATGACAGCCTGGTAGTGAATAACCGGACCCAGGTTCAATACCTCCCGGCAAAACAAAGCATTGTGTTTTTTGATAATAATTTCAACCGGGTTGTCTTTTACAAATTAAACCGGGCCGTAGCAGATGGCGTTCGGCATCTGCCCTCCTTCAGCGAGCGGCAAAACAAAAAAATCTATGGGCTGTTGTACGACGAATCCGGCGACGGCGTCTACTATAAACAGCTCTTCGAAGAAGGTTCCGGCATTGTTTCTTATAATTTTAATACCCGGCTTCATGAAATATTTCTCCTGAAAAAGAGGCAGGACATCTTTGAAAGCCGCACGGCCCCTGATCCGTTCATTGCCAATACCAGCCCCATGTTCAGCTCTGATTCTGCCCTGGTTTTCAGCGGCCTGCTCCTGGGAGAAGACCCCCAGTACAGAGACCATACCCGGAAAACTTTTGGCAGAATAGATCTCAAAACCCACAATGTAAAGTACTTCATCAATTACCCGGAAGAGTACTATAAAAAAAACTGGGCCGGAGAAGCTTACCTCTTTCTCTATACCTGCAAATTCAAGGACAACGACATCCTGGTAAGCTTTCCTGCGTCTCATTCCTTATATATTCTGCGTAACGACAGCCTGCTGAAAATGAACGGCACCAACCCGCTTCAGCAACCGGAAATTCTGCCGATGGAGATGGACAGGAAGAGCTTTCAGAAAAGAAAGACCAAACAAATGATTCTTGATTTTTATACCCGGAATTACTCTTACCAGGGGGTTTTTTATATTCCCGGCAAAAAACGAATCGCCCGGATTTTAGAACTGCCGGTTCCGGAAAAGGTGAAATTATACGACCTGTACGTCAAGCCGGCCAAGCTGCTGATCTTCGATGAAAATTTCAATTTCCTGAAAGAGGTCTTCCTGCCTGATTATGTATCAAGAGATAACTATTTTGTAACAGAGAAAGGGATATATTTTTATAATAAGCATAATGAAAACGAAAATAAGGCTCAGTATCTTCTGTTTAGTGATTTGTAGTATCACCGCCTGCAACCCGCTTAAAAAAGGAGACTGGGAAAAAACGGGCCGTTCCCTGCTCAGGCTGGACCCGGACATGTATGCATACCATGACATTATTGTTTTACCGAACCAGGGGTGTGAAGGGTGTATCAGCTCTGTTGAGAATTATGTGCTGACTAACTTCCCCGAATTAAACGCTACCCGGATCATTTTTACCCGGATTAGTTCGGTGAAGCTATTGAAAATAAGAATGGGCGACAGCATATTTCATGCCCCCAATGTAATTATTGATTCCACTAATCTGTTTGAATTTCCTCAAACCGAAGCAACCATTTACCCTTTGTTTATTAAAGCGGAAAACAAAAAAATAACTGACATTTCTGTTCAAAGCCCGGAAAACATGCATTAAGTTGCCTGACCGCCGCTCACAACGCCTGCAAAGCTTCCCGGATGTAGTCGGTTTCGTACCCTTTTCCAACCAGGTATTCCGTAATTTTTTTCCGGGTCAGCAACGGGGATTCTTCTGCTGCAAGGAGCTCCTTTCTGCGCCGGGCCAGGGCCAGCAGCGTTTCCCTGTACTCGTCTTCATCAATCGCGGCCAGTGCTTCCTCAATACAACGATCTGAAAGCCCTTTGGATCTGAGGGCAAAAATAATCTTTCTTCTCCCCCATTTTTTTACCCGGAATTTCCCTCCTGCAAACTGTTGGGCATAACGCCCTTCATTGATAAAATTTTCACTGATCAGCCAGGCAATGATCTCTTCGGCTTCCGAAGCAGGTATATGCCAGCTCTTCAGCTTTTCCCGGACCTCCTCCTGCGTCCGTTCCTGGTAAATGCAGAAACTGCAGGCTTTTTTTAATGTACTCATTGCAGGAATATAATAGGCCTCAGAACAACAGGCTGCCTTAACCCGGCCGGGAACCTTATGCATGCATCATAAGAAAGGGTTACCAACGGCGGTGCGGTGCCGGAAATTTCCTGACCCTCCGCGGCCGCTTATCTACCGGGTCTTCTTCCGGTGCGAAGGTTCCTTTTCAAGAGGTTCTTCCTTAGCCGGCGGAAACAGCAGCGATGCCACAATGCTCACCGCCAGGATACCCACAATCACCAGCAGGGAATGCACATTGGTAAACCCGATGTCGTGCAGCCAGGTATGGGCCAGCATCTTGATCCCGATAAAGGTAAGCAGCACGCCCAGACCGTATTTGAGGTAAGCAAACATGTCAATAATATTCACCAGGAAGAAGAACATAGACCTCAGCCCCATAATGGCAAATACGTTGGAAAAGAAGACGATGTAAGGGTCTTTGGTGATCGAAAATATGGCCGGTATGGAGTCAACGGCAAAGATCACATCTGTAAAGGCAATCACCAGGATCACCATGAACAGCGGGGTCACATACAGCTTGTTTTTATCGTATTTATGCCGGAAGAAAAAGCGGTCAGCCACAAACCTCTCGTATACATTGAAGAAACGGCCCGTGATTTTCACCGCCGGGTGGTTTTTGGTGTCGATATTCTCTTCCTGCTCTTTTTTGAAAAGAATATTCAGCCCCGTATATACCAGGAAGGCCCCGAAAACCAGCAGGATCCAGTCAAATTTCTGGATCAGCGCCGCTCCCAGGAAGATGAAGATAAAGCGAAGCACAACCGACCCCAGGATACCCCAGACCAGCGCTTTTTTGTAGTGCTTGGGACGGATACCGAACGAGTTGAAGATCAGGATAAATACAAAAATATTGTCTACAGACAGGGAGTATTCCACGAGATAGCCCGTGATGTATTCCAGCGCCATATTGTTCTGAAAGCGCTGCAGGTCCCGTGTATAATCGCCGTTAAAATCAATGGCCGGGTAATACCGGTCTTTGATGTGCTGCAGGTGCGAGGCATCGCTTACATCGTGCACCAGGTAGCCGTAGTGCCTCAGGAAAAAGTAGAATGCCACCGCCAGCGAAACCCATACGGCACTCCAGAACGCTGCTTCTTTAAATTTCACCACATGCTCTTTCCGTGAGCTGAAGGCCCCCAGGTCAAGCAGCATCACAAAAATGGTGAAGACGGTGAAACCACCGAAAAATATAACTTCGTTACTCATTGATTATGTAATAATTTGCAAAGATAGTGCACAATTGACAATTGACAATTGACAATGAACAATTGACAGTGAATAGTTGTCCATCGTCAACTGCCCGTTGTCAATTAAAGAACTGACCCCAGAAATTCTGCTATTTCCATTTTCTCCATGTTCTTTTTCCGGAGGGCTTCCTGCAGGATAACCTCCTGGTCTTCGTCTTCCGTGTCGAGCTGTTCAATGATCTCCTGTATTTCTTTTTTGATTCTCAGCAGGTGGATCCTGAAATTGGTTTTGGTGATGATCTCTCCCAGGAAATCCCGGTAATCGGGCACAAAGATCTCGTATTTTTTCCAGTGCTTGCTGAGCTCATGCTTGGGCGACTCCCAGTTGATGACCGTTTCCTGGATCCGGGAATCGGGATGGGACACAAAGTACCGGTCAGGCGGGGCTTCGCCCCTTGTATAAAATTCCCGGTATTGCTTATATATGGCCCGGAGCACGGCATCGCTGAGGATGTCGGCCTCGGTTTCGCCAAAAATATAATCGGCCAGCACGTGGCTTTCCCCGATTTTAACCTGCCCGAACAGGACCAGGTCTTTTACCAGGGCTTCTTCATCGCGGCTGTCGCTTTTCTCCAGGAACTCCATTTCCAGGTTGCGCTCCGGTGCCGGGGGACTCACCCGGCCACCGTCGTTTTTCCTGGCGGTATGCACCTGGCCGGCGACCAGCTTATTCCCTTCATTGATGAGTATATGCTCGTCGATATTCAGCAGGCGGGCCACTTCCTGGTAAAAAAGCTGTCTTTTTACAGGATTCGGCACCTTGGTGATTGACGCCACCAGGCTCTCAATCAGCTCGGCCTTTTTCACGGCATCCGTTCCTATGTCGGCCAGGGAGATCTCCGTCTTAAAGCTGATAAAGTCTTTCTGGCTCTGCTCTACATACCGGGCAAAGGCCTCCCCTCCTACCTTGCGGATAAAGCTGTCGGGGTCGTCACCCTCCGGAAATACTACCGCCTTCACGTTCAGGCCTTCTTCCAGGATCAGGTCTATACCCCGCAGGGAGGCTTTGATACCGGCCGTATCGCCGTCGTATAAGACGGTAATATTATCGGTAAACCGCCCGATGAGGCGGATCTGCTCTACGGTCAGCGAAGTACCCGATGAGGCCACCACGTTTTCAATACCTGCCTGGTGCAGCGATACCACATCGGTATATCCCTCTACCAGGAAACAGTTCTCTTTCTGCCGGATGGCATTCTTGGCCTGGTAGATGCCGTAAACGATGTGGCTCTTGTGGTAAATATCGGTTTCGGGCGAGTTGACATACTTCGGCGCCCGGGCATCGGTTTTCAGGACCCTCGCCCCGAAGGCAATGGGTTTGCCGGCCACGTTATGGATCGGGAAGATCACCCGGCCCCGGAAGCGGTCAAGCAGCACCCCGTTCTCTTTTACCGACACCAGCCCGGCTTTATCCAGCACCTCCGCTGAAAAACCGGCCTTAAGCGCAGTTCGTGCAAAGTCGTCGCGGCTGTCTGTGGCGTACCCCAGCCTGAAGCGCTCCAGCATAGGCTTTGAAAAGCCCCGCTCGCGGAAGTAGCTTTCGCCTATGCTTTGCCCCTCTTCCGTGTTCAGGAGTATTTCACGGAAGTAGTTTTCGGCGAATTCGGATACGATGAACAGGCTCTCCCTTTCGTTCTGGGCCGCCAGCTCGGTATCTGTAAATTCTTTCTCCTTAACTTCAATATTGTATTTTTTGGCCAGCCATTTCAGGGCATCGGGATAGGAGAACCCTTCCAGGTCCATGATAAAACGCACCGAATCGCCACCTTTCCCGCATCCGAAGCATTTGTAGATGCCTTTGGCCGGTGATACCGAAAAAGAAGGGGTCTTTTCGTTATGAAACGGGCAACAGGCGATCAGGTTTGCCCCCCTTCTTTTCAGGTTGACAAACTCGCCTACCACCTCACTGATCTCGGCGGCCTGGAGGATCTGGTTTACGGTATCCTGCGGAATCATCCCGTAAAAATACATCTTTTGTTTTCTATCCCCTACAGATACGGCTGCTTAAATTCAGGGGTAACGTTCCAAAACTTTTCCACAATAAGGCTACTTATCGACAATCCCGGCAGGGTTTACGGTTCGTCTTTTTTTATTGATTATCTTTGTTCTCTTTTTTAAAACATACAGTCCCAATGGGTAAAATTATTTCTATTGTAAACCAGAAAGGCGGGGTGGGCAAAACCACTACGGCTATCAATCTTTCGGCCAGCCTGGCGGTTTTAGATTATAAGATCTTACTGATCGATACCGACCCTCAGGCCAATGCCGGTTCGGGTATCGGTGTTGACAGCAAAGAACAGCAACATAATATTTATACGGCCCTGATCGGCCAGTCGGATATCAAAGACTGCATTGTTAAGACCCAGATCCCTAACCTTGACCTGATCTCCAGCCACATTGACCTGGCCGGTTTTGAGCTGGAGATCGTGAACCAGGTGGCCCGTGAATACATCCTGAAAGAGATCATCGGGGGCGTGAAAGAAGAGTATGATTTTATTTTTATTGACTGCTCGCCCTCTCTCGGGCTCATGGTGATCAACTCTATCGTGGCTTCTGATGCGGTGCTGATCCCGGTACAATGTGAGTATTTTGCCCTGGAAGGGATCGCCAAGCTGCAGAACACCATTGAGATCATTAAAAAGCGGCTGAACCCCGAGCTGATCATGGAAGGCTACGTGCTGACCATGTATGACGGACGTACCAACCTGTCTAAAATGGTGGTTGACGATGTCCGCCAGCACTTCGGCAGCCTGTGCTTCAACACCCTGGTTCCCAGGAACGTTAAGCTGGCCGAGGCGCCGAGCTACGGTGTGCCCGCCCTGCTGATGTTTTCGGAAGACGGGGAGTTTGATATCTCTTACCTCGAAAACAAAGGGGCAAAAAGTTACATTGACCTGGCCAAGGAGCTTCTGACAAGAAATAATCTTCCCGGCATAAAAGATGGAAAATAAAGGAAAAGGCCTGAATTCTCTTTTGGGCGATTCTGACCTGGTGGTAAAGCGCAAGGTGGCTGCCTTTGTGGGAGTGAAAGAAATTGAAACGGATAAAATTGCGGCCGGAGGCTCCCAGCCCCGGAAAGCGTTTGATGAGGCGGCGCTGAAAGAGCTGACCGACTCTATCCTCGTACAGGGGCTGATTCAGCCGATCACCGTACGGGAAACCCCGGAAGGGAAATTTGAGATCATTTCAGGGGAGCGGCGTTTCCGTGCGGCAAAACTGGCCGGGCTCACCCGGATACCGGCGTATATCCGGGAGGTAGACGACCAGCGCTCGCTGGAAATGGCCCTGATCGAGAACATCCAGCGCGAAAACCTGAATCCCATGGAAATTGCGCTTTCTTACCGGCGGATGATCGAAGAGCTGGGCTTCCGGCAGGAAGACCTGGGCAACCGTATCGGCAAAAGCCGCTCCAATATCACCAACTACCTGCGTTTACTGAACCTGCCTGCCGATATCCAGACCGGCCTGGTGCTGGGCGTGGTGACCGTGGGCCAGGTAAGGCCCCTTATCCCGGTAAACGATGCCGCCCTGCAAATGGACATCTACCAGAAGATCCTGGAAGACAACCTCAGCGCCCGCGAGGTGGAAGCCCTGGTGAAAAAGGGAAATGCATTTGAGGCAGAGGCCAATGAGCTGGAGATACACCGGGAAGACATCCGGATAGAAGAAATGACCCTGAAGGGCAAAACAACCGTTCCTTTCCGGATCAGGGTGCAGGACATCAACAAAGGGCAGGTGACCATTAAATTTTCAGGTACCGACGAGCTCGACGCCATTCTTGAAAAGCTGCGTTAAGAAAGATCGTACCCGGGAGAAAGAACTCCCGGTTTTTATAGGGTAGATGCCCCGGATTCATTATCTTTGTTAGATTTTTTCAGAGCATTCGTGTAAACGATGTCCTGTCTTTCGGAGGCAACGTAAACGGATTAAAACAACTTATGAGCGAGAACAAAAACAAGGACTATTCAGCAAGTAATATACAGGTACTGGAAGGGCTGGAAGCTGTACGAAAACGGCCTGCCATGTACATCGGCGATATCGGGTTCAAAGGTCTTCATCACCTGATCTGGGAGGTAGTTGACAACTCGATTGACGAAGCTATGGCGGGGTATTGTGACCGGATCGAGACCACCATCAACGAGGATAATTCTATCACCGTAAGAGATAACGGCCGGGGTATACCTACCGGCTGGCATGAAAAAGAGCAGAAATCTGCCCTGGAAGTAGTACTAACGGTACTGCATGCCGGGGGTAAGTTTGACAAAGATTCCTATAAGGTGTCCGGCGGCCTCCACGGAGTGGGGGTTTCCTGTGTGAATGCCCTTTCTACCCATTTACGGGCGGAAGTTCACCAGGACGGGAAGATCTTTGAGCAGGAATTTTCAATCGGAAAACCGCTGTATGCAGCCCGCGAGATCGGGGTGACCGACTACCGCGGAACCATCATTCACTTTAAGCCCGACGCTTCGATCTTCCAGGTAACGGAATACAAATACGAGACCGTGGCCAACCGCCTGCGGGAGCTGTCGTTCCTGAACAAGGGGATCACACTGACCCTCACCGACAAGCGGGAGCTCGACGAGGAAGGAAAGCCGAAGTACGAGGAATTTCATTCCGAAGGCGGGCTGATCGAGTTTGTGGAATATCTTGACAAAAGCCGTGAAAGGCTGATTCCCGTACCGATGTACATGGAAGGCCAGAGAGACGGCGTGCCTGTAGAGGTATCCATGATCTACAATACTTCGTACTCCGAAAACGTATCTTCTTTTGTAAACAATATCAATACGCCGGAAGGCGGTACGCACGTGTCCGGTTTCCGGATGGCGCTGACCCGTACCCTGAAAGCGTATGCAGAGAAGTCAGGCCTGCTGGCCAAAGAGAAAATCGAGATCTCGGGCGACGACTTCCGCGAAGGCCTCACCGCCGTGATTTCAGTTAAGGTAGCCGAACCCCAGTTTGAAGGACAGACCAAGTCGAAGCTGGGCAACTCGGAAGTAACCGCTGCCGTGAGCGGCTGCGTTCAGGAAATGCTGGAAAACTACCTGGAGGAGAACCCGAAAGACGCCAAGACCATCGTAGATAAGGTTATCCTGGCCGCACGGGCCCGGATCGCCGCCAAGAAAGCGCGCGAGATGGTACAGCGGAAAAACGTACTGATAGGCTCGGGACTTCCCGGAAAGCTGGCCGACTGCTCGGAATCTGACCCGGCGCTGTGCGAAGTGTACCTGGTGGAGGGTGATTCTGCCGGCGGCTCAGCCAAGCAGGGGCGTGACCGGAACTTCCAGGCCATACTTCCGTTACGGGGAAAAATCCTGAACGTGGAAAAAGCCCAGGAATACAGGATTTACGAAAACGAGGAAATTAAGAATATCTTCACGGCACTGGGGGTTCAGATGGGAAGAGACGGCGATGAGCGCGCGCTGAACCTGGACAAGCTTCGTTACCATAAGATTATCATCATGACGGATGCCGATATTGACGGCAGCCACATCCGTACGCTCATCCTGACCTTCTTCTACCGGTTTATGCGGGAGATCATTGAAAGAGGCTACCTGTACATTGCCCAACCACCGCTTTACCTGGTGAAGAAAGGAAAAGACGAGGTGTATGCCTGGAGCGAAGACCAGCGGTATGCGGCCGTAAAACGGCTAGCCGGCGGAGGCAAAGAAGACAGCGTGGGCGTTCAGCGCTACAAGGGTCTGGGCGAGATGAACCCCGAACAACTTTGGGAAACCACCATGAACCCGGTTAACCGTACCCTCAAGCAGGTGAGCATTGAGTCGGCTGTAGAAGCAGACATACTGTTCTCCATGCTGATGGGCGATGAAGTACCGCCACGCCGCGAATTCATTGAGAAAAACGCGAAGTACGCGAATGTAGATGCGTGACGGAACGCAGGGACAGAACGCGGATGACACAGATTTTTTAGGATAAATAATCCGGTTGCTGAAAATCTTTTGGCAACCGGATTTGTTTTAAGAATACACGCAGACTCAAACCGGGCCATTCCTCTTTGTGATCTTTGTGCAATTTCCTTCGTGCCCTTTGTGCTATGTATTTTCACAAAGCACACCAGGTTATTTTCACAAAGGATACCTGGTAAATTGTATAAATATGTCTTAAATTATTTTCATCATTATACATTTTTTGTAAACTTTTTTGAAATTAAAAAAACATAACTTATTTATTATTAATAATCTAAATAACAAATCTTGTAAACTTTTTAAATTTTATTTTTTTAGAATCATTCTTTATTATATATTTGTTTTTAAATAAGCAGGCTTCTGTTTACCCGTAGCATAAGGCAAAATACCGGCTTTCACGCCCTTTCATTTTATACACTTGCCGCTCCGGAGAACCAGTTACCATGACTGTGCCGGCTTACCGATACAAGCAGTATAGCCCAAACCTGATTTTAATGAACCTGGCGGGAAAATGTTTTCCCGTTAATAACGCATATCCTTTGTTATGAGCATCTTTGATAAAAGAGTTAATTACAAACCGTTCGAATATCCGGAAATACTGAAATTTACCGAAGCCATCAATAAAGCCTATTGGGTTCACAGCGAGGTAGATTTTACTGCGGATATACAGGATTTTCATTCCAATCTGAACGTGGCGGAAAGAACCGCCATTAAAAACAGCCTCCTGGCCATTGCACAGGTGGAAGTAGCCGTCAAGACTTTCTGGGGCAACCTGTACCAGCATTTTCCCAAGCCGGAGTTCAACGGCCTGGGAAGCACGTTTGCCGAATGCGAATTCCGCCATTCGGAAGCCTACTCCCGCCTCCTGGAAGTGCTGGGATACAACAATGAATTCCAGAAACTGCTGGAAATACCGGTGATCCGTGAACGGGTGGAGTACCTTTCGGGTGTGCTGGCCCATACGCGCTCCAGTGACCGCAAGCAGTACGTTATTTCGTTGATCCTGTTCACCATCCTGATAGAAAACGTTTCGTTATTCAGCCAGTTTGCCATTATCCTCTCGTTCACCCGGTTCAAGGGTTATATGAAGAATGTGAGCAATATTATTGCCTGGACGTCTGTAGACGAGCAGATTCATGCCAACGGCGGAATTTACATCATCAATACCATTCGCACCGAGTTTCCCGACTTTTTTGACGAAGAAACCACCGCGCTTATCCAGCAAACGGTGAAAGAATCTATCGAAGTGGAAAGCAGGATCCTCGACTGGATCTTCTCGGAAGGCGACCTGGAGATCATCCGGAAGCATGACCTGCTGAACTTTATGAAATTCAGGATCGACGAAAGTATGAAGCAAATTGGCTTCGGCGCCCCGTTTAATGTCAGCAATGCCGATTATCAGCCGGTAAGCTGGTTTGAAGAAGAGGTTTTTGCCAACACCATGGACGATTTCTTTGCCAAGCGGCCGGTAGATTATACGAAACATGATAAAAGTATCACTGCAGACGATTTATTTTAAACATAACTACACCCATGGAATTATTTTTATCTGATGCCCCCGAAACAAAAGAGGAAGCACAAAGATTATGGTGGAAAAACTCGGAAAGTGAGCAGATCCTGAACCGCGGATACCTGCTGAACGGCGAAACCGTGGAGGGAGCCATCAGCCGGATCTGTACCGCCGCCGCAAAACGACTGTACAAGCCGGAGCTGAAAGAGGCATTCCAGGAAATGATTGAGCGGGGCTGGATGAGCCTGAGCTCACCGATCTGGGCCAACATGGGTACCGAACGCGGGCTGCCCATTTCCTGCTTTAACGTTCACATTCCTGACAGCATTGAATCTATCACGCACAAGCTGGGTGAAGTGATCATGCAGACCAAAACAGGCGGGGGTACTTCGGGATATTTCGGCGAGCTGCGCGGACGGGGAAGCGCAGTGACCGACAACGGCAAAAGCAGCGGGGCAGTAAGCTTCATGAAGCTGTTTGATACCACCATGGACACCATTTCGCAGGGAGGTGTACGAAGAGGCGCCTTTGCCGCTTACCTCGACATCGACCATCCCGACTGTGAAGAATTTCTCCAGATCAAAAATATCGGTAACCCTATCCAGAACCTGTTCTTTGCCGTTTGTATCCCGGATTACTGGATGCAGGAAATGATTGACGGCGACAAGGAGAAAAGAAGTCTTTGGGCCCGTGTGCTGGAAAGTCGCCAGCAAAAGGGTCTTCCCTATATTTTCTTTTCAGATAATGTAAACCGCAACAAGCCGCAGGTATACAAAGACCTGAATATGCGGATCAACGGCAGCAACCTCTGCTCTGAGATCATGTTGCCTTCCAATGCCGACGAATCATTCATCTGCTGCCTGTCTTCCATGAACCTGGAGCTGTACGATGAATGGAAAGATACCAAAGCCGTTAAGCTGGCTACCTTCTTCCTCGACGGCGTTCTGCAGGAGTTTATCGCCAAAACCGAGGGCAATTATTACATGGCTGCGGCCAACCGCTTTGCGCGGCGCCACCGGGCACTGGGCCTGGGCGTACTGGGCTGGCACTCGCTGCTTCAGAAACGTATGCTTTCTTTTGAGGGCCTCGAAGCCAAGCAGCTGACCACCGAGATCTTCAGTCATATCAGCAGCGAAGCCGGGAAAGCCACCGAAGAGCTTGCCCTTATTTACGGGGAGCCGGAGATTTTAAAAGGGTATGGCCGGAGAAATACCACCACCATGGCCATTGCGCCTACTACCTCGTCGTCGGCCATCCTCGGACAAACTTCACCCGGCATCGAGCCTTTCAGCAGCAATTACTATAAGGCGGGCCTCTCCAAAGGTAATTTTATGCGCAAGAATAAATACCTCAAAAAGCTGCTGGAAGAAAAGGGAATTGACAACGAGGATATCTGGAGAAGCATTATGCTGAATAACGGGAGCGTACAGCACCTGGAAGAGCTCTCTGCACATGAGAAGGCTGTATTCAAAACCTTTAAGGAAATCAGTCAGCTGGAAATCATCCAGCAGGCCTCTATCCGCCAGCGGTACGTAGACCAGGGACAAAGCCTGAACCTGAACATCCCCGCCGAGCTGCCCGTGAAAGATGTGAACCGGCTCATTATTGAAGCATGGAAGCTGGGCGTCAAAACCCTCTATTACCAGCGGAGCCAGAGCGTTTCAAAAGAGCTGGTGACCCAGCTGGTAACCTGCAGCAGCTGCGAATCGTAAGGTATACATCCCTCCTGTATGAACACGCAGGAGGGACCGGTCTTCCGGCATGATACTGCGAGTGGCTTAGGGCGACTTCAATGTCTTTCCAAGCACCTTGCTTCTGCCATCTATAAGGTGAGTGACCGGCAGGTCCAGGATCTTCGCTACCAGCGGATATACGTGGATATTCTCAAACGTACCAATAACCTTACCCGGCTTAAAAGCCGGGCCCCAGGCCATAAACGTGGCTTTCATTTCAGGTACCTTTTTAGGATCATAGCCGTGCGCGCCGGGGTATTTCCGCTTTGAGGGCGGATTGGAGCCGAACACTTTCGGGGCCCTGGGCACCAGCAGGATATCACCGATCCGGTCATCGGCGTTGGTTCTGAAGTGCAGTCTTTTCGGGAAATGCCGGGTCAGGTAAACCTTATAATCCTTATTTCTTTCTTTTTTCAGCTGCCTGTATACCGGCCGCACCTGTTCAGGATTCAGGGCATGAATGCGTACCAGCGAATAGCTGTTGATCACCACAAACTTCCGGTTGCTGACCAGCTCCGGAACAGGAATGGGATGATCCACATCTGAAAGAAGCATGCCGTGATCAGACACAAACACAAAGTTTACATCCGGCAGGCCCAGCTTCGACACTTCCGCCACCAGCTTGCCGATGGCCTCGTCTACCTGGTGCACAGCGGCTTCGGTTTCTCTGGCGTCAGGTCCGTAATAATGGCCCTGACTGTCTACTTCCGGGAAATACAGGGTGATCAGGTGCGGGCGCTCCGCTTCAGGCAACTGCAGCCATTCTTTTACGATCTCCACCTTCCTGTCGTTTGAGAACTCATTGTGGTATTTGTAATGGTAGGTAGGCGGGATACCGGCCACCCGGCTTTCGGATGCCACCCAGAACAAGCTGGCCGAAACCAGTCCGTTTTTCTCTGCCAGCCCCCACAGCGGCAGTCCGCCGTAC
Source organism: Leadbetterella sp. DM7 (assembly GCF_040829825.2). Lineage (NCBI taxonomy): Bacteria > Pseudomonadati > Bacteroidota > Cytophagia > Cytophagales > Leadbetterellaceae > Leadbetterella > Leadbetterella sp. DM7. Next base: position 69,031 of record NZ_JBFOLH020000014.1, read on the forward strand.
CAGCTGCTGTCGTTCACCATGGCCTTGTTTCCCATGTTGTACGTTGCATCGCGATGCGGGTCATAGAAGCTGTTATCGACCAGGCCGTGGGTAGAAGGGTACATGCCCGTCACCAGCGTATAATGATTGGGAAAAGTATTGCTGGGGTACGAAGGGATCATTCCTTTTGAAGCCACCCCGCCAGCCGACAGCTTCAGCAGGTTCACGGCATTGTACTTCGTGGCATAATCGTACCGGAAGCCGTCGGCCGAGATCAGGATCACGTACGGACGGCCATAATTCTCCGGTAAATTCTTTCTCCCCGCCACCCGGTATTGCGTGGTATCGGCCTGTGCGAAGGCCGGATAACCGTAAAGCAGGAAAATAATACCCAATAGTTTCCTCATAAGTTCCAGTACATATAGTCTGCAATATACATTTCATTTATGTTCCCGGCCGAATAGCACTGTTAAATTCTTGTGAAGAAAGGCGGCCGGCCGTTACCTGGAGTAAACGTGGTCATTAAAGGAACGCAGCTGACCACCGTTAATACTACGGCCACCGCTACCTGGCGCGATGCCTACGTAGCCATTAACAGGGCGAATAACGTGCTGTCGGCACTGGATAAAGTAGACGAAGGCAAGAGAGACAAGATAGAAGGAGAAGCCAGGTTTATCCGGGGCTCCCTGTATTTTGAGCTGGTGAGAGCCTATGCCAGGACCTGGGGCGACGGAGACAACAACACCAACCCCGGTGTGCCCCTGGTGCTAACGCCTACCCGCGGTGTTACCGATGACGACTACAAAAGCAGGAACCCGGTAAGCGAGGTTTACGCCCAGGTTATCCAGGATCTGACCGAAGCGGCGAAGCTGCTCCCGGCCTCCAACACCATTTATGCTACCAGCGGAGCCGCTTATGCCCAGCTTGCAAGGGTATACCTTCAGCAGGGCGACTACGCCGGGGCCCGTGATGCCGCCGATAAGGTGATCCAATCAGGCGAATATACGCTTGCATCGGCCTTCTCCGACCTGTTTTTCACCTACCTGAATAACGGCGGGGCATCTCCGAAAGAGTATATCTTTTCTATGGTGGTTACCCCCCAGGACGGCTCCTCTGACCTGAACACGTTTTACGGGGTAACCGTAGGCTCTATTCCGGGTACGGCAGGCCGGGGCGACATGCGGGTTCAGCAGGCTCACCTCGACCTGTACGAAGCCGGTGATGCAAGAGGCGCCTTCTTTGTGCGGGCCAATAACAATACCTACACCGAGAAGCACCTCGACCTGTTTGGCAATGTACCGGTGGTACGCCTGGCTGAAATGTACCTTACCCGTGCCGAAGCTAACCTGCGCCTGGGTACAGCCGTAGGTGCCACACCGGCCGCTGATGTGAATAAAATACGCTCAAGAGCAGGCCTTGCTCCTCTAAGTGCAGTAACGCTTACCGATGTGCTTAAAGAACGCAAGCTGGAGCTGATGTTTGAAGGGCTCCAGGTGCATGACCAGAAAAGACTGAAAGAAACCCGGGGCGGTATTGCCTATAATTCACCCCGGCTGATTCTTCCTATTCCCCAGCGGGAAATGGATACCAACAAAAAGCTGGTTCAGAACCAGGGGTATTAAGCAGCTGAAAATGCAGCTACTGAAGAAAATCCGGAAAGCGTCATGCTTTCCGGGTTTTCTTTTTTTGGCGGGGATTTCAAATAAACAGGGCAGTTTGGCTTTTTTTCACTTTGTATTTTGTTAATTATACGTACATTTTATAAAAAAAAGTACGTACTACTATGACAACCAAGCCGACACTGGCAGTAGAAAAATATGAAAAAGGTATTTGCAGACACCCATATCCTGGTAGATCTGATTGCTGACCGCCATCCCTTCAGCAAATACGCTATTGAGCTTTTCCGGTATAAGGTTCTGGCGCCCGAAGAAGCCATTACTGAGCTGTCATAAAAAACTGTATCTTCCCGCCCTTCACAATATCCGAGTGCTTCAGGCGAAATCCGTTCAGCGGTTTCCCGTTCAGCAGTATCTTCTGAACATGCACATTCTGCGGGCCGGGATTAACGCTCTCTACCGTAAAGGTTTTCCCGTTTTCCAGGCTCAGAACGGCTTCGTGCACCAGCGGGCTGCCGATCCAGTATTCTTCCGAACCCGGCGCTACCGGGTAAAACCCGAGGCTGCTGAACAGGTACCAGGCGCTCATCTGCCCGCAGTCGTCGTTGCCGCGCAGTCCGTCTGCCCCGTTATCGTACTGGTGGCTCAGGATCATCCGGATCCGCTCCTGGGCTTTGCGGGGCTGGCCGACCAGGTTGTAGAGGTAGGCCACATGATGAGCCGGCTCATTGCCGTGCACATAGTTACCGATGATGCCTTCACGGGTGATGTCTTCGGTCTGGGCAAAGAACTCGTCGGGAAGATGCATGGTAAACAGCGAATCCAGGTAACGGATAAGGCGTTTCTCCCCGCCCAGCATCTCTTTCAGCGCCTCCGGATCGTGGGGTACATACAGGGTGTAGTTCCAGGTATTTCCTTCAATAAAGCCCTGTCCGTGGGTATCCAGCACATCAAATTTTTCCCGGAAGGTACCGTCTTTCAGTCGCGGGCGCATAAACCCGATGCGTGTGTCGTACACGTTCCGCCAGTTCTCCGAGCGTTTCAGGAACTCACGGTATACGTCCTCTTTCCCCAGGTGCCGCGCCAGCATGGCAATGCACCAGTCGTCGTAGGCATATTCCAGGGTATTCGAAACGGAGGTACCGTTGGTTTCATCGGGCACATAGCCCTTGTCGATATAAGCGCCTATACCCTCGTATCTTCTCTGGCGGGCGGTGGTTACGCATGCCTCCAGGGCTTCAGCGGCATTACCTTTGTACACACCTTTGATGATGGCATCGGCAATAACCGAAACGCTGTGGTAACCGCTCATGCACCAGTTGTCGTTGGCATAATGCGACCACACCGGCAGCATCTTCAGCGTACTTTGCCGGTAATGTTCCATCATGCTCTGCACCATGTCGGCATTCCGGGAAGGATTCACCAGGTTCATATAGGGGTGAAAAGCCCGGAAGGTGTCCCAGAGTGAAAACGAGGTATAATTGGTAAAGCCTTTTGCCTGGTGAACCTCGTAGTCGAGCCCCCGGTACTTCCCGTCAGAATCCATATAAACGGTAGGCATCAGGGCGGCATGGTACATGGCTGTATAGAAGTTCACATAGTCTTTTTCCGAAGGAAGCTTCACCCGGATCTTCGCCAGCTCCTTCTCCCAGAGCTGCTGTCCTTCGGCTTTGGTTTTGTCGAAATCCCAGTGCGGAATTTCCGCCTCCCGGTTGGCCGTAGCTCCTGCCATGCTCACCGGTGAAAGCGCCAGCTTGACCATGATCTGCTCACCGGCCTCCACGTCAAAGTCAAAATGCATGCGCAGCTGCCTTCCGGCCAGGTCAGGGAAATTGTCTGCCTGGTCAAATTTCCGCCAGAATCCACGGTAAACCTGTCCTTTTTCAAAGTTCTTACTGCCGTATGATTTGAAGGGTTTGGAGAAGGTCATCGAAAAATACACCGTGCGGGTCCTTGCCCAGCCGTTGGTCTGGCGATAGCCTGTAAGGGTGCTGTCGTTCAGCACGCGTACCACCGTCCATACATTTTTGGCGTCATAGTTATATATACCCGAGGTCAGGTCAAGGATAATGTGCGCCTCCTCTTTTTCCGGGAAGGTATAGCGGTGAAAACCGGTGCGCAGGCTGGTGGTGAGCTCGGCCTGTATGCCGTGGTCTTCCAGCAGCACGCTGTAGTAATTGGGCTCTGCATGCTCGCGGTCATGACTGAAGCGGGAACGAAACCCGGTTTCCGGCTTATCTGCCGTTCCGGGATTCAGCTGAAGCCTGCCGGTGGTGGGCATCACCAGGAAGTCGCCCAGGTCAGAATGGCCCGTGCCGCTGAAATGCGTATGGCTGAAGCCGGTGATGGTGGGGTCCTGGTAGCGGTACCCTGCACAAAAGGTATACACTTCCGGGTTGTATTTCCCGTTAAATTCATAGGAAACCGTATCGGTATCCGGGCTGAGCTGCACCGATCCGAAAGGCACGGTAGCACCCGGGAAGGTATGCCCCATCTTGGCCGTGCCGATCATAGGATCTACGTACCGGATCAGTTGTTGAGCGCGAGAAATGCCGGGAAGAAGAAAGAGTAAGCAGATAAATCTATGCATTCCTGTTTTTTTGATCCTGTAAAGTTAAACGATTTTTGTGTTAAAATTGCCCGGGCTGACTATCCTGGCCGTCACCTTCATTTGCCCCAGGTGCCGCATACCGTGCTCTGCGCTGTGAAACAGCAGGCCTGCCAGGGTGACCGGGATTTTCTTCCGCCCCAGGAAGCGCGTTTCCGTCAGGCGGTTTTCATCAATGCCCATCAGCCGGCTGATAGCTTCTTCAACGGTTTTATCCAGCGCGTCAAGAAGGACAGACACTTTCCCGTCTTCTTCCTCTGCAGCCTCTGATCTCAGCCGGGCAAACTGCTCATCACTGAGCGGTTTTTCTTCTGCATAGGTAAACATCCTGTCGATAACCCCGGCCATGTGCTTCAGGTGAAACCCTACCGAAGCCACCCCGTTCGGCCGCATCCAGAGGTCTGCGTCGCGAAAAGCGGCCAGGTCTCCGTTAGCTTCCCGCCTCAATTGCAATAAAGCATGGGCCACCGGCTGCAACAGGCCGGGTACGCCCTGTACGGGCCCCTTCATCCAGAATTCCAGGTCATCTGTCATTATTTTCCTGCCGTTTAATTTCCTGTACCATCATTTCATCCCTGATATAAAAAGCGTATTCTGCGCGAATCGGTTCTTTTTTAAATATACTTTATTAAAAAATTCCTATGCTAAAAAAATCCTACTATTTTTACGTTTATTCCAATTCATATACCCGGATCTGTACGGGCCCGGTAAAGCTATCATTATGTCAAACGATTTTCCCTGGTTTAATCATTACCCGGAGGGAGTTCCTCATGAACTGAACCCCGAAGCATACCCTTCCCTGATTGAGCTTCTTGATGAAGGATTCGAAAAATATGCCGGTCAACCCGCTTTTACGTTTATGGACAAGACCCATACGTACCGGCAAATCAAAGACCACGCGTATGCATTTGCGGCTTACCTGCAGAGCTTAGGGTTGAAAACCGGCGACAAGATTGCCATCCAGATGCCGAACTGTACCCAGTATCCCGTGGCCCTGTTCGGTTCTATCCTAGCAGGACTGGTGGTAGTAAATACCAACCCGCTGTATACCCCCCGGGAAATGAAGCACCAGTTCTCCGATTCGGAGGCGAAGGCCATTGTTATCGTAGCCAATTTTGCCTTCAACCTTGAAAAAGTCATTGGCGACACCCAGATAAAGCATGTTATTGTTACCGGGATGGGCGATATGCTGGGTTTCCCGAAAAAGCAGATCGTGAACTTCGTGGTCAAAACGGTCAAAAAAATGGTTCCGGCCTACCACCTGCCGGGCAGTGTTTCGTTTTCAGAGGCCCTCTCCCGCGGGAAAGCCGCTACCTATACCAAGCCCGATGCCCGTATCAATGACCTCGTGCTGATCCAGTATACCGGCGGTACCACGGGCGTTTCCAAAGGGGCCGAGCTTACACACCGTAACCTGATTGCCAATATGGAGGGCATCAGCCTGTGGTTCCAGCCTGCGTTAAAGTACGATATCCCAAGGAAAATCCTGGGAGCGCTGCCGTTTTACCATATTTTTGCGCTGACGGTCAATGTCTTCGCTATGATGAAGCTGGGCTTCCATAATATTCTTATTCCTAATCCGAGAGACCAGAAAGCCCTGCTGGGCGATCTTAAAAAGCACCGGATCTTTATTTTTCCCGGTCTCAATACCCTTTTTAATGCCCTCCTGAATAACGAGGAGTTCCGGGCGCTCGACTTTTCGACCCTAAAGATCACCGTATCCGGCGGAATGGCCCTGCAAGCTGCCGTAGCGGAACGATGGTACGAGGTGACGGGCTGCAGGATATCGGAGGGTTACGGGTTATCGGAAACCTCGCCCGTACTCTCGGTTAACCCGGTCAGCGGCGGACAGCAGCTGGGCACCATTGGCCTGCCTTTCCCTTCTACCATCATGAAGATCCTGAAAGACGACGGCCAATGGGGAGCTCCCGATGAGATCGGGGAGATCTGTGCACACGGCCCGCAGGTGATGAACGGGTATTACAAGCGGCCCGAAGAGACCGCCAACGTGTTTTATACCGACCCCGCAGACGGTAAAAAGTACTTTAAAACGGGAGATATCGGCCTTATGCAACCCGACGGCTTTTTCAAGATCGTGGACCGCAAGAAAGACATGATCCTGGTGTCGGGCTTCAATGTTTACCCGAACGAGATCGAAGAGGTGATCTCGCAATGTCCTGGGGTGCTGGAAGTGGCCTGTGTGGGGGTGAAAGACGACAAGTCTACCGAGGCGGTGAAGATCTTTGTGGTGAAGAAAGACCCCAACCTGACCGAAGAGGCTATCCGTGCCTATGCAAAAGAAAACCTGACCGCCTACAAACGGCCCCGGTATGTGGAGTTCCGCGATGACCTCCCCAAAACCAACGTAGGCAAGATACTTCGCCGTGAGCTGAAAGAAAGCTGAGCGAACGGAACCCCGAATTTTAATGTTATAGAAGGGGAGGCTGCCGGTGTGTGGCCTCACCCCTGATATCATTTGCATGAATTTTCTGAACAAAACACTGGGTACTCTGCTGATCTTCCTGGTACGGTTTTACCAGGGGGCCATCTCCCCTTTTTTGCCTAACGCCTGCCGGTATGATCCCACCTGCTCCCATTATATGATCGGGAGCATACAGGAATGGGGCGTGCTCAAGGGTACCTGGCTGGGCCTGAAGCGCATAGCGCGGTGCCACCCGTGGGGCGGGTTTGGGTATGACCCGGTGAAAAAAAGAACGAACAGTGAACAACGAACAACGAATAGTGATAACAAAAATGTTTCATAATTGTTAGTTGTTCACTGTTAATTGTTCACTGCAATAGTTGCACCAGCTCCTGCTGAATCTCCACCCCCTTATCTCCATTGTACCATTTCTGGATTTCGGTTTTCACGGTTTCGAAATCGGCTTTTTCGGCTGTGAGCCGGGCGTATATTTCCTGGCAGCCTGCGGGGCGCGGGCCCCATGTGGCCAGATCCCGGCCGGCGGCATCTCTGAAAATGATCTTGGGAATAGACTTTGAGCCGGCCGTGAGGTAGTCGTTTATCCGGAAAGGCTCGCTGTCTCTTAACTCGTAATCTACCCGGATCAGCGGGTTCAGCTCACCCAGCATATGGAAAAACGGCACGCTGTGGGCCGCATCACCGCACCAGGGCTCGGTAATGACGATCCAGTTCTGCGGCTCTTTAATGCCTTTTACAATTGCGGTCAGCTCTTCTGAAAGCTTACCCGTTTTCAGCCAGCGGTTCATGCGCGACCAGTTCATGCGGGTATACTCAATGTAATCGGGGTTGTCATAGGGAGCGGCCTGTTCTTCATTGCTTTTGTCAATAATAGACCTGAAATAATCGAGATAATCCTGGAATGTCATTGTTCGGAAATAAAACTTATATACCTCCTAAACACAAACCTGCGACAATAGGTGCGACAAGCGTATATGACTTATGTCACATTTTTCAACACCCCTGTTTACCACTCCCTGACGGCCGTCATTTTTTATGCCGGCTTTTAACAGGTTATTTGTACTCATTTTATCCGTTTTTCTATGTCTCATACGTTTCATATCCCGGTTCTGGGTCTCGCCTATTCTGTAGATACCCCTGTTAAAGTAGCCCACCTCGGCATTTCTTCGGTCACTTCTATTGTAGATGATATTTTACTGGAACGCCTCCGAAAGTTTTACACCGAACAGGAGGGCCTGGAATACAAGGCTATTTCCATGAAGGAGGAGGGCTACCGCTCAAAAAGAATTACCGCTTACCTGAATATGATGCACCGGATCATCGGGCGGAAAACGGAGAGCCTGAAAAAAGAAAGCCTGGAGCAGAACGGTGACCTCACCCGGTATTATGAGCTGCTTCCCGACTCTTCTTCCTTAAAACATTTGTATAGTCAATATACCGGAATGCCCGAAGGAGAAGCCCGGAACCGGCTGGAACAGGAATTAAAAAACCGGGCGGTACCGGGGGCCGTAGATGTCAACATCATGGCCAAAGTAGATAAGATGAATTACACGGTTACCGGGGAGGAAAGCGGCAGCGATGCCCTGGAAGCGTTGAAGGGCTTTGCCGACAGCGACCTCGAGTCGTCTGTGGTCTTGTCGGCCGGCATGAATCCCCGGCTGTACAGCTACCTGGAGACCTTCCCTGATTTTTACCCGGACGCACACCACAGGCTCCGGAAGAAGATCATTCTCAAAGTCAGCGACTACCGCTCTGCGGTGATCCAGGCCAAGTTCCTGGCCAAAAAAGGACTGTGGGTGTCTGAATTCCGGATCGAATCGGGGTTGAACTGTGGCGGGCATGCCTTTGCCACCGAAGGCTACCTGCTGGGGCCTATCCTGGAAGAGTTTAAGAACAAACGCCCGGAGATGGTCGGTGAGCTCTTCCAGCTTTACAGTAAGGTGCTGGAGTCGAAGCAGATAACGTGCACCGAGCCCCCCCGGCTGAAGATATCGGTACAGGGCGGCATCGGGACAGCCGAGGAGAACGCCTTTTTCTTAAATTACTACGAGCTGGATGCCACCGGCTGGGGCAGTCCTTTCCTGCTGGTTCCGGAGGCCACCACGGTAGACGCCGATACCCTCCAGGCACTGACCCATGCAAAGGCCGGTGATTTCTATATCAGCAACGCTTCGCCGCTGGGCATTCCTTTTAATAATTTCAGGCCGGCCACTGCTGAAAAGCAACGCCTGGAACGAATAGCCAAAAACCGGCCGGGCAGTCCCTGCGTAAAGAAATTCCTGGTATCCAATACCGAGTTTACCGAAGAGCCCATCTGTACGGCTTCACGGCAATACCAGTCGCTGAAGATCCGGCAGCTGGAAGAGGAAGAAAAAGACCCGGCCGAGCTGCAGAAAAAAGTAGATGCGGTGACCGAAAAAACCTGCCTGTGTGACGGGCTGGCCACGTCTGCCTACCTGACGCACGGCATCCTGAAACCCCGTGAGAACCGGGCGGTGGCCATTTGCCCCGGACCTAACCTGGCCTATTTTTCCCGGGTATTTTCGCTGGAAGAAATGGTGAAGCATATTTATGGCAAGCTGAATATCCTGGCCGACATTCCCCGCTCCCATGTTTTCATCAACGAGCTGCGGCTGTACGTGGATTACCTCCGCAAGGATATTGATACCAGCCTGCGCGATCTCAAGAAGGTAAAGTACCTGCAGAAGTTCAGAGACCAGCTGCAAAACGGGATCAATTATTACAAGGAGCTGATTCCCGCCATTTACAGCCAGACCGAAGCCTGCCGGAAGAAAATGATGGAAGAGCTGCTGGAGCTGGAGAGACAGGTGACCGCCTTTCAGCTGCAGTTTGCGGGGTAAAGACCCGTATAACGGCTTTTCCTAAAATAAAAAATAAGGCCCCGAAACCGGAGCCTTATTTGATTTTCAACGCAAAACAATTATTACCCCTTTTTCCGTTTATACGCACTGTAAAATACCTGGGGCAGGACCGTCAGCGACAGGATCATGCAGATCAGCAGGCCGCCCACGATCATTATGGCCAGCGGCTTCTGGATCTCAGAGCCCATACCGGTAGACAAAGCCGCCGGCAGCAGGCCCAGCGAGCCCATCAGCGCAATCATGACAATAGGCCGTATACGCGAATAAACCCCTTTGTCAATGGCCTCTTTCAGGCCCATCTTCCGTAAATTATCTTTCATCACCGCAATGAGGATAATGCTGTTAATGGTGTTGACCCCAAAGAGGATGATGAAGCCTATACCGGCCGAAATACCAAACACGGTACCCGTTACGAAGAGCGACACCAGTCCGCCGATGAACGCATACGGGATGGTGCTGGCAGCAATGAGCGTATCTTTTATGGTACCGAAGTTAAAATACAGCAGGAACAGGATCAGCAGCAGAACGGCCGGCACAATCACCGCCAGCTGGGCGGTGGCCCGTTCTTTACTTTCAAACTCCCCGGCCCATACCATCTTGTGCCTGCCGGGAAGGTGCACTTTTTCTGCCACCCGTGCTTTGGCTTCTGTAATGGTGCTGCCCAGGTCGCGCCCCTCAATGCTAAAGCCCACGGCAATGTAGCGGCTGCTGCCCTCGCGGTAGATAAATGTAGGGCCGGTCAGGTACCTGATGGTCGCTATTTCTCTCAGTGGAATCTTCTTGCCGCTCTTGGAAGGAATCAGGATCTCGCCGATCTTCTGGTCGTCATCGCGGTAGGCCTTGTCAAAACGGAGCCTGACATCAAACATACGTTCGTTTTCAAAAAACCGGGTGGCGGCCCGTCCGCCGATAGCCATTTCTATCACCGCCTGGGCGTCATGGATGTCTACCCCGTACCGCGACATCTTGCTGTCGTGCAGCTGGATCCTCAGCTCCGGCAAACCGATATTCTTGTAAACGTTCAGGTCACGAACGCCCCTCACATCTCTGATGGCATCTGCCACCTGTACGGCGTATTTTTCCAGCTCAAAGAGGTCTTCACCAAAGATTTTGACCACCAGTGAGCTCTTCACGCCGGCCACGTATTCTTCCACGTTATCCTGGATAGGCTGGCTGAACCCGAATACAATGCCCGGGTAACGCTGCAGTTTGGTCCGCATCTCCTCAATCAGCTCATTTTTTGATATTTTGCGGGTCCATTCGTCTTCAGGGTGCAGCTGGATGTGGAATTCAATATTGAAAAACCCGGTGGGGTCGGTACCGTCGTTGGGGCGGCCCACCTGGTTCAATACAAACTTCACCTCCTTAAATTCACGTATCTGCTCTTTCATTTCTTTGGCCAGGCGCACCGACTCCTGCAGGTTGACGCTGTTGGGCAGGGTGGCCCGCACGTAGAGCGCGCCTTCATTCAGCTTCGGTATAAATTCGGTTCCGATAAACATAAAGCCGGTGAGGCAGCTGGCCAGGAAAACCAGGAAGGCCGCAATGGTGGCCCTCCGGTGCCGGTTGCTCCATTGAAACAGCCGGTAGAGTGTGGTTTTGAAGAAGCGGGAAATGACGTTTTCTTTCTCCTCCATATTGCGGGTCAGCATGAGCTTACACATGGCGGGCACGTAGGTAATGCTCAGGATGAGCGAGCCCAGCAGCGCATAGCCCAGCGTAAAGGCCAGCGGGGAGAACATCTTGCCTTCTACCTTCCGGAACGAGAAAATCGGGATCAGGGCCACGATGAGAATGATCTGGGCAAAAACAATGTATTTGGCCACGCTTCCTGCGCTTTGCCTGATCAGCCCTGATTTGCTCATGGCGTTGAACCTCGGCATACCCACTTCATGCGCCTTTTTCTCCATGGCCACGAAAACCGTCTCCACAATAACGAGTGTTCCTTCCAGCAGCAGCCCGAAGTCAATGGCTCCCAGCGATATCAGGTTGGCCGGCAGCCCCTGGATACGCAACATGATGATGGCAAAGAGAAACGCCAGCGGAATAACCGTAGCCACAATGAGGGTGGTTCTCCAGTTAAAGAGGAAGACGAAGACCACTACGGAAACGAAAATAATTCCTTCTACCAGGTTTTTGGTCACCGTATGTACGGTAGCATTCACCAGCTCGGTGCGGTCAATGAAGGGTTCTATCTTGACATCGCCCGGAAGGATTTCGCTGTTCAGCTCGGCTATTTTCTCTTTCAGCCGCGGAATCACGTCGCCCGGGTTCTCCCCGCGCAGCATCATTACCACGCCCTGCACGAGGTCATCCTGGTCCTGCAGCCCTACCTGCCCCAGGCGGGGTTTAGCGGCCACTTCTACCTGGGCCACGTGCTTGACCAGCACCGGGTTGCTTCCCTTCACTTCGATCATGATGTTCTCGATGTCGTCAATGCTTTCCAGCAGGCCCACACCCCGCACCACGTAGGCCTGGCTGCCCTGCTCAATCACATCGCCGCCCACGTTGATATTGCTTTTGGAAACGGCCTCGTACACGTCGAGCGGCGAGAGGTCGTAGTTGGCCAGCTCGGTAGGGTTGATCTTGATCTCGTAGATTTTTTCCTCTCCGCCGAAGCTCACCACATCGGCCACACCGGGTACGGCCACCAGTTCGCGCTCAATCACCCAGTCCTGGATGGCCGTCAGCTCTTTCACCGGCCTTTTGCTGCGGATCACGTACCGGAAAATCTCGCCGGTGGCGCCGTAAGGTGGCTCAATGGCGGCTTCAGCGCCTTCGGGCAATTCTACTCCCTGCAGCCGGTTAGAGGCATACTGCTGTGCATAAAAATCTTCTACGTTATCGTCGAAAATAACGGTAACTACTGAAAGGCCGAAAAGAGAGATGGAGCGCACATCGGTCTTTTTCGGAATGGTGTTCATGGTCTTCATCAGTGGAAGCGTCACAAACTTTTCTACTTCTTCTGCGCTTCTTCCCGGCCACTGGGTGATGATCCGGGCCCGGGTGTTGGTCACATCCGGGAAGGCCTCAATGGGGGTATGGATGTAGGCAATAATACCGGCTATTACCAGCAATGCCGTCATGAAGAAGACGATAATGGAGTTTTTCAGCGAAAACCCGACTATATTTTTAATAAATTTCTGCATGATTTCCGGGGTGTCATAAAGATTCAAAAATCAGCAACTGGTTTTGGGAAATGATCCGCTCACCGGCCTGAAGGCCTTCTGAAACAAAGACCATGGTATCGTTCCGGGCTTCGATGGTGATTTTCCGGGCTTCAATATGGCAATCGTCCTTGTATACCAGCACGTAGTATTCATTGTCGGAAAACACAATGGCCGAAGCCGGTATACCCACAGCCTGCCGGCCGGTTCTCTTCCAGGCAGTTACATCTACCAGCATGCCCGGCTTCAGCTTATAATCTCCGTTAGGGAGGATCACCCGCCCCCTCAGCACACGGGCTTCTTCGTCAAATACAGGCGAGATCTGCGAGATATTTCCCCGGAACGTGTCATCGGGGTAAGACAGGGTGGTAATGCTTACGTCCATTCCCTGGCGAATATTGTTCACGTTGGAGGCGTAAATATTGACCATCACCCAAAGGTTATTCAGGTCAGAGATGGTAAATAGCGGTGTGCCTCCGGCCGATACCTGCTCTCCGGGATTGACATTTTTCTCCGTGATGATGCCGGTGGCCGGTGCTTTGATCTGGAACACGCCCTTTTCTGAATTTCCGCTGTACAGGCTCATGTCTTTCTCGGTTCTGGCTTTTTCTGCTTTCAGCACTTCCAGCTCCGATACGGCCTCTGCCAGCTCTTTCCGTGAGGCCAGCCCGTCGTCAAACATCGACTGCACCGAAGCCAGGTTAGACCGGGCCGCCTGTATCCGGCTGTCGAGCGACGCCAGCGAGGCCGACATGCCGCTCAGCTCGGTGCTGCGCATTTCGGCCAGCACCTGTCCTTTGCTCACCCGGTCGCCGAGCGAGAAAAAGGTGGAGGTGACCACCCCGCTGACCAGGGGCACATAGCTGACCACCTTATCGGGGTTGGGCTCCACGCTGCCTGTGAGGTGGATGCCTTCGGTCACATCCTGAAGCTCAGCCGTGTACAGGGCTATCCGCGATTTAAACGATTCATCCAGGCAGAATTTCTTTACTTCTTCTGTTTCCTGTTTTTTCCCGCATGCTCCGGACAGTAAGGCCAGGGCAGCGATCAGGGCGATATTTTTCATAGGTATACATTTTTAGCTGTGAGCTATGAGCCTTGAGCCGCATGGCAGGCCCCTGACGGGCCGTATTTTCTCATAGCTCATGCGCTATTTCATAAAGTTCTTCGGGGTATCCGGTTTCTACAGGTCTCTGCCTGATGCATAGTTAAGTTTTTCAAATTGTTCTCTCAGTTCTCTTTTGGCGTCTATCCGGATCTGCTTGCTGTTCCGGTAGGTATCCGAGAAATCGAGGTATTCCAGCATGCTGATGTTCCGGTTCATAAAATTCCGGGTATAGAGGTCGAGGAGCTCATCCAGCGACCGGTCGTAGCTTTCTTCCAGGGTATCATAAAAATCGAGCGCATTTTTAAAGCCCCGGTATGCCCGCACAATCTCTGTCTGGGCTGTCAGTGTCTGTTGCTGCGTCATTACAGCGGCTTTACGGGCGTTGATCTGCGCATATTGGATATTGCCCTGGTTGCGGTTAAAAAGAGGAAGATCTACGCTGGCGCCTACGCCAACAAAATTCAGCATGGCATTGCCGTTCCGGTCATACTGGGCCCGGAGGGTGACATCAGGCGCTCTCCTGGCCCGCTCCAGCTCGGTTACTTTGTGGTAATACGTTTCTTCCAGTTGTGCCTGCCTGACATCGGGGCGGTCGGCGGTATCGATCAGCTGGTCAGGCGACAGCAAACGGTAGGCCGACACCTCCATTTCGAGGGGGTCGGTAATGAGCAGCACCTGAGCGGGATCCAGCTTAAGCAGCTGCTTCAGCCCGGCCTGCAGCTCAAAAGACGCATCGGCTATTTCGCGGAGCTCCCGGCTGATCTCCAGCTCCAGGGCCTTCAGGCGGGCTACCTCGTTACGGGGCACATTGCCCTGCTGCACCTGGTTCTGGTAGGCCTGACTTAACTTCCTGACCGATGCCAGCCGGGCTTCTTCATTTTTTTGCTTTTCTTCCAGGGCCTGCAGGCCGGTCATGCGGCCCCGGAGCTCCAGCTTCAGCCCGCGGAGCAGCTCCCGGAACTCCACGGCGGCTTTCTCTACTCCTACCTGCTCTACGGCCACTTCTTTCTTCCTTTTCCCGGCGGTTTCAATGAGCTGCTCCAGCTCGGCGCCAAACTGCCGGTTACGGCCGAATGAGCCCCAGAGCGGAGGCACCACTTCCTGTCCGCCCGTTTGTTTCCGGGTAGCCCACAGGTTGATCTGGTCTACGGTGATGTTGGGATTGGGCCAGAGCTTTGCCTGCTGAACAAGGGCCTCCGCTTCAGAAACCTTCATTTTTTCTGCTATCAGCAGCAGGTTTTCTTTCAGAAACAAGGTTTCTGCATCCGCGCGGGAAAGTCGCACGGTATCCTGGGCAAAGCCCCCGAAAAAGATAAAAACGTTTACTAATATTAAAATACTCCGACGCATTCACTGCCTGTTTGGGCTGCAAAACTCGGGAGGATAAGCTTAAAAAGGGCTTAAGGGCGATAAAAACGAGATAAAAGATATAAAAGGGCTGCGCCTTTTTGTTAAACCATATGAGGCATATAAGACATAAAGTTTTTTCTTATGTGACTTATGTAACTTATGTGCCTTATATGGTGAAATCCACCATGAAAAAGTTCTTTCTTCTGTGACTTATATGCCTCATATGGTGAAATCCACCACGAACCGGTTTACATCTCCCGTCGGGTTATCGTATTCGATCCGGCCCGAATGCAGCCGGATGATCCGGTGGGTGAGCACAAGACCCAGGCCAAACCCCGTTTTGTTGCGGCTGTTGGCGCCCCGGAAGAAATGGCTGAACAGGAAGCGGGTTTCTTCTTCTGAGAGCGGCCGGCCGTGATTGGTGAAGCTGATGCGGAGCGTTCCGGCTTCCGGAAACCCGATCAGCACCTCTACTTTCCCGTTATCAGAGTAAGTCACCCCGTTCAGCAGCAGGTTCTGAAACGCCTGCTTCACCAGGAGGCGGTTGGCCGGAATGTAGAGCCGGTCTTCATCAAAGCTGTCTGAGGGGTAGTTGAGCTCAAAGGTATACTCCGGGTATATGCGGTTCAGCTCAGCAATACTGTCAAACAAAAGCTCATCTACCCGTACCGGTTTTTTGAGCACCTTTTGTCCTGAATCAATTTTCGAGATCTCCAGGAGTACGTTGATGATGCTGCCCAGCGACTTGGTATTACCCGTTAACCGGTGGATCTGCTGTTTGATCCGGCCGATATCGTCTTCTTTCTGCAGCTTTTCCAGTTCAGAGACCAGTATGGCCACCGGGGTTTTCAGCTCATGGGAAATATGGTGCACCGTATGCTTCTGAAAAACGAAAGACTCGCGCGTGCGGGCCAGGAGCTCATTGAATTTATCGGTCAGGTTTTTCAGCTCGGTGGTAGAGGTGCTGATCGCAATGGTAGACGAGTCTTCTACCACAATGCCGCTCATTTTTTCTGACAGCGCCACAATGGGCCGGGAGATAATATTGGAAAGATGGCGGGTGATCAGCCATACCACCAGGGTGAAGACCACGAAGAGGCCGGTGAGCAGCTTGCCCAGGAAGTCTCTTTTGGAATAACCCTGCGAGTCAAACGCCTTGCTGATGGCATAATACGGCTTCCCTTCATACTCCAGGTAAACGCCTACCACGTCATATTCACCGCTTTTGGTCTCTATCCAGCGTGTATTCGGCGATAGCTCATACAGGATATCGTTTGCCCGGCGGATCTCCAGGTTGTCGATACTTGAAAAGATCAGCTGTTTCGATTCATCGTAAATCAGGAGCTTTTCGTCGTAAAAATCGTTGATATCCTGCCTGTCCAGCAAAAGAGAAAGCTGCTCACTCTGCTTTTTGTATTCGCTGGCCAGCCGTACCGTGGATGTGATTTTATCGTGCTGCTGCTGCTGGAATTCTTCTTCGCGGTATTCGGAAAAAAGGTAATAGATCACCACAAACGACACGAGCGTGAGCCCGATCACGGTAGAAGAGAAATAGAGGAGTATTTTGTTCCTTATTTTCATTCGCTAAAAGAGTTCCGGCGAGTTTTTTACGGGGCCGTTTTATTCCGCATCAAAGTAGTACCCGTACCCCACTTTGGTTTTTATGGAGCTTTTTTCAAACGGCTTGTCCAGCTTATTCCTCAGGAAATTGATATATACTTCAATGGTATTGGTGTTGACATCGAGGGCGGTACCCCAGATTTCCCGGATCAGGTCGTTTTTGGAAACCAGCTCACCGGGCGTTTCGCACAGCTTGACCAGGATCTGGTATTCGCGGGGCGTCAGCGGAATTTCCCGGCCCTGCCTTTCTACTTTTTTCCTGCCCGTATCTATCCGGATATCGTCAACCTGGATGCTGCTTTTCTTTTCTCCTCCGGGCGTATTCCGTTTGAGCAGCGACTGTACCCGCAGCAGCAACTCGCGCATATAAAACGGTTTGGTCAGGTAATCGTCGGCCCCGGCGTCAAAGCCCCTCACCTTGTCTTCCAGGTCTCCGAAGGCCGTGAGCATGATCACCGGTGTGGGATTATCCTGGTCCCGGAGGTTCTGCAGCAGCTCCAGGCCCGTTTTACCGGGCAGGTTAACGTCCATGATGATGCAGTCATACGCGTTTTTCTGCAGCATTCTTTCGGCCAGGAGCCCGTCATATACGTTTTCAGCCCGGAGGTCTTCGGCCTCCAGCGCTTCACGGATATTCCGGCTTAAGGTAGGGTCATCTTCTACAATCAGGATTTTCATGCGGGTAAATATACAGGCTACCTGCGGATTACCACAACATGCACGAATGTTATTTCACGGCAGGCACCGGCAATCGGGCAGAATTCCGTTAAGCTGCCGGGAGAGATCCGGCCTGGGTTGTGTTATTTTACGCTCATTTCAGGATGAAACCCGTAGGCACAGTGCCGGCATCCGTTCCGGCAGCAGTAGCCGCGAAGTATGTGATAAAATTCAGTGAACACGAAGAGGCCGTTTTCTTTGTAATAGTGCAGGCCTTCTACCAGCAGCTCGGGAGAGGCCGGGAACTTGTAGGTTCCGCGGGCCTTTACGGCGCGATTAAGCTCTTCCAGGCACTTTTTACAGAGGCATCCGTAGTGGGTCCGGGACAGGTACTCCTGCGTTTCGGGCAATAGCCTGACCGTACTGCACTGGCAGTTGGCCACATCGCCCACCTTGCATTCGAACCCGCCGCCACATCTCGGGCACCGTACCTCTTCGTGTTTCATGATTCTTACACCGTTCTCAGCTTTTTAGCCGCCGAAACCATCTTTTCGAGGGCCAGGCGGGTTTCTTCCCAGTGACGGGTCTTCAGACCGCAGTCGGGGTTCACCCACAGCTGCTCATCCGGGATCACCTTACGGGCTTTTTCCATGAGGCCTACCATTTCTTCTTCAGAAGGTACCCGTGGCGAGTGAATATCGTAAACGCCGGGTCCTATCTCGTTCGGGTAGGCAAACTTATGGAAGGCGTCCAGCAATTCCATCTGCGAACGCGAACATTCTATAGTAATAACGTCGGCATCCATGTCTGAAATACTTTGGATGATATCATTAAATTCCGAATAGCACATGTGGGTATGGATCTGGGTAGCGTCTTCCACACCGCTGGCCGAAACCCGGAATGCCCGAACCGCCCAGTCGAGGTAGGTTCTCCGGTTCTCTTTCCGCAGGGGCAGTCCTTCCCGGATCGCCGGTTCATCGATCTGGATGATACGGATACCCGCTTTTTCGAGGTCGGTTACCTCGTCACGAATGGCCAGGGCAATCTGCATGCAGGTATCGCGCCGGGGCTGATCGTTCCGTACAAACGACCACTGGAGAATGGTCACCGGGCCGGTCAGCATGCCTTTCACCCATTTCGGGGTCAGCGACTGCGCGTATTTTGTCCAGCGTAAGGTCATGGGTTCCGGCCGGCTGATGTCGCCGAAAATCACCGGCGGCTTCACGCAGCGGCTGCCGTAGCTTTGCACCCACCCGTTTTCGGTAAAGACAAAGCCCTGCAGCTTTTCTCCGAAATATTCCACCATGTCGTTCCGCTCAAACTCACCGTGCACCAGCACGTCCATGTCGATCTCCTCCTGCCAATGGATGGCGTCAGCCGTTTCCTGCTCAATCAGCCTGTCGTATTCTTCCTGCGTCAGCTCTCCTTTTTTGAGCCTTGCGCGCCAGCTCCTTACTTCCGGTGTTTGCGGGAAAGACCCGATGGTGGTGGTAGGAAACAGGGGCAGGGCCAGTACTTCCTGCTGCTGCTTTCTTCTTGCGGCAAAAGGACTGTTCCTGCGGGTATCTTTTTCGGTCACCTGTTCTACCCGGTCTTTCACCGCCGGATCGTGGATCAGCGGCGAGGTCTTTTTGCTTTCAATGGCCTGCCGGTTGGCTTCCCATACCGCTTTCAGCGCTTCTGATCGCTCACCTGAAGCCCATTTCCGGAGAAAAGCCACTTCATCTGTTTTCTGACGGGCAAAGGCCATCCAGTTTTTGATCTCCGGGTTCAGCTTCTTCTCAAAGTCCAGGTCGCAGGGCGAATGGAGCAGTGAACACGACGGGGCAATGAGGAGCCTTTCTGCTCCCAGGGCGGCTTTGGCCTGCTCAATCAGCTGTAAAGAGGCTTCAAAGTCGTTTTTCCAGATATTTCTGCCGTCTACCACGCCCAGCGAAAGCCGGGTTTTCTTCTGAACAAAATCTGTAGCCAGGATGTCTTCCAGCTGCAGCGGGCAACGAACGAGGTCGAGGTGCAGGGTATCTACCGGCAGGTGGATGGCGGTCTGCAGGTTATCGCCGTAACATTCAAAATAATTGGCCAGGATGATCTTCAGCGAAGGCACGGCCTCAGCGAAGAACGTATACGTGCGCGCGATGGCCTCCTGTTCAGCCGGGGTCAGATCCAGCGCCAGGGCCGGCTCATCAATCTGTACGTATTGCACACCCTGCTCAGCCAGTAATTTCAGCAGTTGTTCGTATACAGGCAGCAGGCGGCTCAGCAGCTCTACCCGGTGAAAGCCGGTTTCTTTTTCTTTCCCGAGCAAAAGATATGTTACCGGGCCGATAATGACCGGCTTGGCCTGGATACCGGCCTCACGGGCCTCCTGAAGCTCGCTCAGAAGCTTGGCCGGGTTCAGCTCAAACGTCTGCCCCGCCTTAAACTCGGGCACGATATAGTGATAATTGGTATCGAACCATTTGGTCATTTCCATGGCTGTCAGGTCAAAATCACCTTTCTGATATCCCCGTGCCATGGCAAAATACAGGTCGGTACCTGAGTGGGTACGGGCAAAGCCGGCATAACGTTCGGGGATAGCCCCCAGCAAAACGCTCATATCAAGCACCTGGTCGTAAAAGGAGAAGTCGTTGCACGGGATCAGGTCGATACCGCTCTCCTGCTGGCTCTTCCAGTTCTTAAGCCGGATCTCCCGGCCTGTTTTTTCGAGTTCGGCAACGGGTATTTTACCCGCCCAATAAGCTTCAGAAGCTTTTTTCAGTTCCCGGCGGCTACCAATGCGCGGGTAGCCAAGATTCTGTGTCTGCATAATTTTTGAGAGAAAAATGAAGAAAAACAGTCCTGAACTCCGGGCTTAAAACGGGAAGATTTCAGAGAGGTATACGCGCCGCTGCTTACTCCGCCGAAACGGAGTACCGGGTACATCAAAACCAACCGAAGGCTTCAGTCCGCGAAAGCCACTGTCAACTCAGAACAGGCAGGTCTCCTGGCTTGTGCCGCTTTTGCCGTCCTTCCCGCCGGAGCAGTGGACCTGTTCGGGGCCGGACCCCTCAGGCAAAAGCTGTTAAAGGCACTTACAGTTGCGCGACAGCCCGTGATTCACACACGGTTCCCTTTTCATACCGGCAAGCGGCAACCTCTTCTGCTTTTGATGAAGATTAGAACTTTACAGATGCGAATGTAGATGATTTATCTGTTATAATAAAATATACCAGATAATTTATTTATAAATTAAATGAATTTTAGATAAAACAAACAAAAAATCAACCATATGTAGTATATCTGCATACTTTGCAGCACCGGCCTCAGAAGCGGTAAGACAGGCCTATCCTGATTTTTCCCTTTTGATTGGGATCCTGCAATGCGGAGGTTGAAAAAATTCTGTAGTTATAGGCGGCATCTATAGATACCCTTTTCCCGACCGGGAAACGGATTCCGCCTTCTATCGAACCTATTGCATTGGAGGCTTTCACTTTTTCCATCCGGCCCGAGTCGTTCTCCGATTCTCCCCATTGAAAATTATATCCTGCGCTCACCTGTATAAAGGGTTTTACTTTGATATAGGGTACATAATACCGTACAAAAATTTCGGGTGCGAGCGACCGATGATCGTGTTCAAGCATGACAGAGCTGGCTGCCGTACCGTCTTTAAACCGGCTGGCGTCATTTCCATACGCTATGCGAAGGCCGGTGGCCAGGTTAGGGGCCACAAAGTAGCCTGCCCAGGGAGAAAGCGACCAGGTAGGGTGCTTATACAGGGGGCTGTTATTGAACCCTCCCGAGCCGTAGATGCCCGCTATGTATGTTCCTTTGGAAAAATTAATACCGGGCTGTGCGGTCTCCTGCCCCACAGCGTAAAAAGAAACGAAAACGGTCGCTAAAAAAAGAAAATGCTTCATCACTTTAGAATTTAACAGAATAATTAATAAATGGTAAAACAGGAAACATGGAATATTGTTTGATCACCAGCGACCGCTGGCCGGTCTGCTGATCATAGGCCGTTTTGAAATCGAGGTACAGCGGGTTTGCGCGGTTATAGGCATTGTACACCCCAAAGCTCAGCCGGGTTTCGTATTTTTTCCAAAGGGTACCGTTCCGGTTTATCCCCAGGTCCAGCTTATGAAAATCGGGCATCCGGCCGTTATTGCGCTCATGATAAATAAACCGCGGTTCATCATTGTAAAGAACCGCACCTGCGGGCAATGTGACCGCATGCCCGGTCTGGTATAAAAATGTCCCGGTTATGTTCCATTTTTTATTGAAAAGATAGGTGGCAGAAGCGTTCAGGTTGTGGCGGCGGTCGTATTTCATAGGGTACCACTTCCCTGCATTAATGTCATCAAACCGGAGCTCGCTCCGGGACAGGGTGTAAGAAAGCCGGCCTCTTAATTTGCCCGTATTGCGGGCGGCCATCAGCTCCAGGCCTGCGCTTCGCCCCACGCCTCTGCCGGTAACGATATTCTCCCAGGAGTCTGCCAGCATACCCGTAAAATTGGTGCCTTCGGGGTAGTCGATCATGTTCTTCAGGCGCTTGCTGTATACTTCCAGTGAGATATCCACACCGGGTTGAGCCAGTTTTTTCGAGAAGCCCGCCGACCATTGTACGGCTCTTGAGGGCGGTATCCGGGAGGTGGCCGGCAGCCAGGCATCGTAACCGAACCCGTACCCGTTATTCACCAGCAAATGGAGGTATTGGTTCATCACGGTATAGCCCGCAAAAAATTTCCAGTCGCGGGCCAGCGAGCCGTTAAGAGCCAGCCGGGGTTCCGGCCTCCGAAAAGCCGCTCTTCCCATGCTATACTCCGTGTAGCGCCCCCCGGCATTCAGGCTCCAGCGGGAGCTGAGCTTTATATCAGCCTCTAAAAACAGGGCCGACTCCACGGCTTTCTGGCTAACGGACTGATCGTTGCCTTTCACCCCGTAATTGGTGGTCATATTGAACGGTTCGAACCGGTGACGGGTGAGCTCAATCCCTGTACGCATCTCCATCCACCGGTAAGGGAAATAGTCCAGCTGCACCTTTCCGCCTATATCGGTGATCCGGGTATCGCTGTAACGGTAAGCAGTCTCCGCCCCGTCGCTGAACTCATTGGTAAACTGGCTGGTATAGTCCGAATAAATGAGCATAGCCCGTGAGAAAAGCCGGGGAGAAAGCGTTTTACTGTAACGAATGGTCCCGGTGTTGTTTCCCCAGTTATTCCCTACGGCCGTGCTCACCTCTTTTGTGTCGGTTTTTGACCATTCGTCGTATTTAAAGCGGTCAAAGCCGTTGTAAAAGCTGAGGTAGATATGATCGGTTTTACTCAGCTGAAAGTTCATTTTGGCGTTAAGATCATGGAATTTATAGGTGTAATCTTCCCCCGAGGCATTTACCCGCCTTTTGGGTGTAAGCAAAGAGCTCAGGCCCAGGGTAGACACCCTTCCGGACACTATAAACGACGCTTTGTTTTTCAGCAAAGGCCCTTCCAGGGTCAGGTTCTGATTCAGCAGCCCCAAACCCACTTCTCCGCCGAACTTTTGATTGTTGCCTTCTTTCATGGCCAGGTCAATGACCGACGAAAGGCGCCCGCCATACCGGGCGGGAAAAGCCCCTTTATACAAATCTGCGCTTTTCAGGGAGGAGGGATTAAACACCGAGAAGAAACCGCCCAGGTGCATGGCGTTATATACGGGCGCGTCATCGAGCAAAATCAGGTTCTGGTCCGGCGAGCCGCCCCGTACATAAAGCCCGGCGCTGCCTTCGTTACCGGTAGAAACGCCCGGGGTAAAGCTGAAGGCTTTCAGCACATCGGCTTCTCCCAGCAGCGAGGGCATGCTCCGGATCTCGCTGACGGGCAGGGAAACCGGGTTACCCGAAAGCCGCCGCGGGGCGCTGATCACCACCTCTTCCAGCTCTGCAGCCCGGTTTAAACGGATGTCAAGCGGCTTATCTTTCTCAGGCCGGGCATAATGCGGGCGGTAGCCCACATGGCTGAATTTTATCTTCTGCGGCTGAGCCACCAGGGTAAGACTGAAAAAACCGTAGGCATTGGTAAAGGTACCCGCTCCTGAAAGGCTGTCCCACACGCTCACGCCGGCCAGCAGCTCTCCGCTGCCCGCATCACGCACCTGTCCGCTTACCGTGAACTGTTGCGCCGCTGCCTGGATAGAACAACTCCAGAAAAGAATGCCTAAAATTTTTCTCATTTATTCTAATTCTATTTGTGCGGCATGATAGCCATAAATAATACCGTACCCGTTTTTAATATTGGTATACGCCTTCTGGGGCGGAAGCACCAGGTGGTCCAACCCTTCCGGCTGTTTATTTTCTATCTGGTTGTAGAGGAACCACTCCCGGGTGGAGGAGGCCAGCAGCAGGGTGATTTTCCGGGCCCGGTCATACCCCCATGAACTGTCGGGAAACAGGGTCCAGACCCCCGTACTTACAAAGAAGCCCAGCGGCGTGTCGGCAGGTACGCAATCTCCGTTCATCATGAACATTTCTCCGTAGGTCCGGTCGTAAAAACTGCTCCGGGTGTGGCAGTCTTCTTCATTGGCCACGATATTGTCTGTGGCCGGCCAGTAGAAAGGCCAGTTATGCGCTGTAAAATAGGCCAGGAAACCCACGATAAGGTAAGAATTATGAAGGTTGCCGGTAAAGCGGAGCGAAACAAGGTCCTGGTGCGGACGGGTAGCAGCGTCCTTTTCCGGTTCGGCATCCCGCTTACGGGTGTAGGTAAATCCGGGAAGACCAGCCGGCACCGTTACTTCTTCCGACTCGGCCGTGGCCAGGCCCGGGGCTTCTACCTTTACCACGTAGCGCTCTCCTGCCTGTATCAGGCTGTCTGAACCGTATATACCGGCCTCTTCCCGCGGTACCAGCCGGGTATAAAGCGCCCCATTTTTATACAGGGAAACCGTTGCCGTGGTTACGGCGGTCTGCTCAGGAACAGGCCCTACCGCCGGGAAAGTTTTCCTCACCTGTACCTGAGCGGGCTGGCCCGCCTCCAGCTTACCCCATACAACCAGCTTCTCCCCCTCAAACGCCAGGGGAAGGGTCACTTCCCGGCCCCGGCAGGCGGTGAGAAGGAAGATAATAATGGCGATAAAAACGGGCTTCTTTACAAATGTCATGAATTTTCGTTCATAACCCTATAACGTGAGCTTCCAACTAAAAGTATAATAATACGATAGCTATACGTATGACTGTTTCATAATTCTGCATCAATTCCACTGGGTAAGGTTAAATTTAATTCAGATGAATAAAATCCTATGAAAATTGTAATATTCAAACATAATATATAACTTAGCAGTACTTATTATTCACCCAAACACATCTATAGTTATGAAAAGAATTCATTACATCTTCCTCATCTTCTTCATTCCCTTTTTTTCACTGAATGCTCAGAAAAGAAGCTCTGAAAAACTAATGGAGGTTTTAGACACACCTTCTGCAGAAAGGCTTTCTCCAGGTCAGAAAGATATGTTTAACAAGATGAAGGCCAATGATATGTATTTGGACGCTACTCTCATTAGAGTAGGGTCTTTAACAGAACTTCTGAAAGATGGGAGTTTAAAAGTTGGGTTGCCGGGAGCCGGAAAGGAATATGAAGCCAAAACCAGGAGACAAACCATAGAGTCAGAGACAGAATTTACCTGGGTGGGAGAATTCACAGATATTGAAGGGAGTATCATGCTACTGGGAGACGGTGTCGGAAACGTTTTTGGCCATTTAACAATGGGGAATAAGGCGTACGAAATTCACGATTTGGGTAATGAAGTTAATCTGCTGGTTCGTATCAATGATGCCAAATATACTTTGGACGAGTGTGCCACTGATCATAGTAAGACACCTGTAGAATTAAACGCTCCGAAAGGCAGAACCATGACCAACCCCTATGGCCAGGTCAGGGTGCTGGTTCTCTATACTCCGGCTGCCTACGCGGCAGTGCCTAATATTATTAACGCGGCCATGTTGGGTGTGGCACAGGCTAATGATGCGCTTGCCAATAGTGGCGTAACTAACCTGGATCTTAGTTATGCGGGAACACAGCCAATCAGTTTTACGGAAACCTCTTATATAGATATAGATGTAGGTAATTTAAGTACAAACTCGACAGTTCAGGCCCTGAGAAATAACTATGGGGCAGATGTCGTGATTATGCTGACAAATAGTAGTTTGTATGGTGATTATTTTGGCATAGTGCGAAATATTGGCCCAAGTAATGCTGAAGCATACGGTATTGTGCAGGTTACGGCTGCTACCGGGCGTTACACATTTGCCCATGAGTTAGCGCACTTATTTGGGGCACGCCATGATACGGATCCTGCCGCGGGTTATGCGCATGCTCATAGTTTCTATACAGGATCAACACATCGCAGAACGGTTTTGGCTGCACTTCCCAGCGGAGAATCCAGGATATTACATTACTCCAGCCCGGGCATTAATTATAGTGGAGTTGCAACGGGTACTTCTGTCAATGATAATGCCCGGCAGCTGAGTGAGCAGGCGGCTACCGTAGCGGCATTCCAGATCTACGGGCCTATGTCAGCATCCATTAATGGTCCTCTTTCCGGAAATAATTTAGGAACCTATACCTGGACTTCCTCAGTAAGTAACGGGCATACGCCTTATACGTATAACTGGCAATACAGCACAGACCTGGTAAATTACTATCCGTTTTCTACAGCATCAAGTGTAACGGCTCCACTCCCCTTTAATCAGAATTTATATTTAAAGCTTACCGCAACGGATGTAGACGGTCGGTATTCAACGGCTTCTTTTACTACCCTCAATACAGACGCCTGTTCGGGGTGCAGAGTAACTGCCGAAGGAGTATCTGGAGAGGTAAAAGGCCTGGTTTTCCCTAATCCGTCTAAAGGAAGGGCTACGTTATATTATAACCTTCGGCATAACGAGGAAAAAGTCTCTTTGATAGTAACCGATGTGTCCGGTAAAGTAATTTTATGGAAAAACCGGGAGAAATTAAATGCAGGCAGACAGGAAGATGACCTGGATTTGTCTGCATTGAACGAAGGGAACTATATTGTTAAAGTAATGGGTTCAGGCGAAATCCAGTCAGATCGCCTGATTATAGTAAAATAATATGCGAAAAATAATAGTGGTGCTGGGCATTGTGGGAAGTATTTTAGCATGCCGTACAGAGGAGAACCTGCCACCGGAACCGGGGTTGTATGATTACTATCCGGGTAAAGCTACTGCTTTAAAGAACGGTCAGCAATGGGCGGCTATAGCAGGGGTAGGGCGTGTTGTTTCGGGAGAAGACCTTTTTTTTCTTCGGCTGGGCGTTTTTACAGAGTATGAGGAAAACAGAGAGGTCTTGTTTGTGGAAAATATTCCACTCGTTATACAAGATAACCCGATTCATGAGGAGTATATCAGCCATAACAGAGCCTGGGTTCAGGGAGCATTTTCTACACATATAGCGGATGGTGATGTTCTGGATAAAATGTACAGAGTATTGGGAGATAGCAGCTATATTACTGTAACAGCCTATGACCCCGTGACAAAAATGATAGAAGGAGAGTTTGAAATAACCTTTATCATTGATGAGAGATGGGATAAGCCTACCTATACATCGGCAGACACCCTCCGGTTCAGGCAGGGAAGGTTTAAAGTACCTGTGGGGCAACCGGGAGAGGAGAAGTGAAATAATACGCAGGATGATTTTCCGGCCCCGGTCATACCCCCATGAACTGTCGGGAAACAGGGTCACTTCCCGGCCCCGGCAGGCGGTGAGAAACAATACGATAAAGCAGTTAATAACAGGTTTATACAAGATTTCATATCTTCTTTCTGTAACCCAATAACGTGGGCTTACAACTAAAAGTATAATAATACAACAGCGGGGAGGAATTTGCCTTACTTTATATTAAACATACAGGTTACTATCACCTGGCGGGGCCTTAACACCGTTTCGGTAACGGAGTAACCGTATGAATTCGTTAAGCTTTCATGAAAAACGGTTTGATGAAATATATTGGTCATTTCCACTTCCAGATCGGCTTTTGTTTTGAGAAACGTATACCTGTATCTGATGTTGAACAGGTTGTTACCCGATTTACTCCTGTTTACGATATTGAGATAGTTCTCCGATTCCATTCCCAGGAAATGCGATTTTCCAATAATAAAGCCGGGTAAAATCCGGGCATTGATCATCTGAATTTTATTATCATACCCGTTTGATGTATTTAAAAGCATGCCTCTGAACTCCAGAACAGCCCATTTTAACCCGATATAATTTGCTTTGGGCAATACAGACCATGTATTCTGAGTAATCCTTGTATTTTGCCCGTTGATGATCATTTCCGTAAAATGACGTGAGAAGCTGGTATTAAGCGATAGTTTAAGCTTTGAATCCGCAAAATATTTACTCACATCCGCTCCGACACTTTTACTTCCACCCATACTATTTTTGTCCAGCTGAGTGCTGGTCATGAGCCCGTTCTCCTGTATTTTGTTCGATACGATAACATTGGAATAAAACGACTTAGCCGACATTCTAAAGCTTATAAATATGCCGGCAAGAATATTTTTATAATCGACCTGGTCACTGATGCTGTACATAGTGCTGTGCCCTATTCCTGCGTCCTGAACCGTAAAATTTAACCCCGTAAAAACATAAGCACCGAGAAGATTCCGGGCGTCAGAGTAGGTCACCCTTTTATAGCTGCTTAAGGTGTTGCTGAACTGTTGATTCAGGATATAGGTTGCCCATAGCTCAGGTTCAAAGGCTATTTTAGAAACTGATTTTATTTCTTCCCGGAGCCGGTCGTTAGCCGAAATGGAATATGTATTCAGGGGCAACCTGATGTTCATTTTAAGGTGTTCACGGTTTAAGTCAAACGCCCCTCCAACAGAGGGGACATATTTTGTATACACAAGATTATTTTCATATTTAAGAGAAGTTCCACCGGTATTATCAGGTGTCAGAAATGTTTGTGTTTTATTATCTTCCCATGAATAATTCAACCCGATAAAAGGCGAAAAGCTTCCTCCTGCCAACCGGGTTCTGACGGCAACATTATTGTCTGAAGTCCACATTTTCCGTAAATTTTTCTGGCTTATCCTTTCCAGCGATCCCGGCTCATTACCCGGGAAAACACCGTTCCACGGCTGCACCCTATAATTTTGATCATCATTTATATATGTCCATTTGGATGTTAGGCTTACCGGTAATCTGCCTATAGGAATTATATTTTTAAACTGATTCACCAGGTAACCGCCGGGAGAGTTTAAAGCCTGATCCAACCGGTCTGTATTTATCTTCAGATCAGAAGAAACCCGATCCCGGTTTATCTTAAATGAGGTCTTATTGACCAGGTAGGATTTAGCTGCATTTTTTATCAGAGTAGCCGTCAGCTTCAGCCCTCTTTTATTTTGTAAATATTCGTTTTCCCTGGATAATTGAAAAGTTGAATCCGGCAAATGTAAGATCGTACTTTCTCTCCCGGTATAGGTACTTTTATCCAGGATGAAATCTGAATTTATCCTCAGTTCCCAATCTTCCTTCATCGGAACCAGCACATTGCTGCTTAAGGCATGCGTTTTATTAAAAAGGTATCTTTCCGAATCAAACAAAGGCTCATTTACTTTTCCGGCATCTAAAACTGTACCTGTGGCCGGTGGGATATCCGGCTTTTCGAAACCATTTTCAAACGACAATGATTCAGAAACTATGTCTTCTGCATTGTTATTGGATTTGTAAGACAACAGACGCTGATACTTCTTATTAAAGTGCATCAGCGTGGCTTTTACATTCCACAACGGGCCTGGTAAACCCATACCCGGTTCTACCCTTCCTGCCCTTTCGGTGTTGCCGGCCAGCTCAATGTTTATTGCTGCGTTTGGACTTGGAACCTCTTTTCTCAGCATTTTAACCGGTTGATGCCGTTCATATACCTGTAATCCTGAAACTGCAGAAACGGGTAAAGAATTCGTAATTTGAGAATACCCCCCTTCCAGAAGATCTTTACCTTCCACATAAAATTTATTGATGGGTACCCCCTGATACCGGAGGCTTCCGTTTTTTTCAACTTCAATTCCCGGAATTCTCTGCAGTAGATCGGCCAATACACGATCGTTTTTACCTGTAAACTGTTGTACGTTATAGCGTATAGTATCTCCGTGTTGTTGTATAGCAGGAGCCTTAACAGTTATCTCTTCCAGGTCATTGACAGCTGGCTCCAATATAAATTTTAATATCCCGCGGTCAGCAGGAATAACCTGTTCCAGAGGCTTATGGTTTAATGAGGTAATCTTTATCTTTACGGGAAATTTCAGGGGTGTTTTTTTAATCCGGAAATAGCCCTTTTCATCGGATAGTGCAAATCCAAGTATTTCATTCCGGAGGGTATCTTCTGCAACTATTGAAGCATTTAAAACGGGAAGCCCTGACTGATCATATAAAAACCCTTCAATTCTATCTTGTGAGAATAAATAAAAAGGTGTAAATAAAAGAAATACACACAGGTGAAGACCTCTATTCTTCAGAAATTTCCAGGTGCACTTTATTTTCATACTCTTTCCTGATCCTGTTTAGTATCTCTGCCTTTCTTTTTACATCCATATCCGGAAAGTCAATCCCGTTAGGTAAAGTTATTTCGCTATTCCTTTTCATTTTGACATATTTCTCTTTGGAAACCCAATCCACTTTGTCCGGATTATTCAGGTTAAACCCTTTTTCGTTGCGTTTAATGTATTTGTACAGCTCAAATACAAAGTTCCTGTCTTCATCCTCCACTTTGAAGATCAGGCCGGGCAAACCGTGAAATTTATAAGGGCCAAAAGGGTGCGGGTGGGTTGGAGAATAGTAGGCTATCCAATTCCTTCCCCATTTTGAAGTAGTGGCTTTTACACATTTGATCCCTTTTATTATACCGGTTTCGCTGGTTAACTTCCAGTCAAACCGTACCTCCTCTTCATATCGGTAATTCCCGGTCATTGCTATCCGGTCAGAGAAAACAACTTTGTTTCTGTTGGTATAAATGGCGTAAGGAAATTCAGGCATATATTTGTCATAATTGGCCAGATCTTTATATATGTCTCCCGTTTTTTTCAAAGTACCTTGTCTTTCAAGGGAGTCTTTTACATACACCGCCATGTTTTTGAAAAAACTTTCCTGCTGATTCATGAAAAGAATAAATGTATTAATCTTATACGTGTCTGACTGTTTATCCGGTCTGTATTTCAGTTCATACCTGGCTTCATGGGTAATATTGAAAACCTGCTGTGCCAGGCCCGTATTTAAATGAAGGGTAAGGAATATTCCCAAGAGAAGTTTTACGATGTCAAAGTTCATACAGGATTCTGTTTATCGTGTTGAGTATCGTTTTTAAATGGGTGTGTTATGTCAAATCAATGACGGTACAAAGGTAAAAACCAAAAACATACAAAAACACCCGTGAAAACACGGTATTTTTATCCGTATTTCTACGTAATCAGGCAGTTAAAAAGACATTATACCGTACACCCGAAAACGTTTGACCGGTAGGCCGGCCGGGTCGGAGATATACATAGGGATATTCAGTAAATAGAATTGAAATCGGTTGTTGAATAACTTTTTGACAGCCGATTTTGTTTTTTTAAGGAAGTGCCAGCTACTGATTTTGCTGATGGGATAATACGTTGTTGTCAAGGGTCTGATTTTGTGGATTATGAACAATAGTTTCCCACCCCAACAATATGGTTTTCAGTTTTTTGTGAGCGGTTTATAGAGAGATGTTACCCGGTGAGCCTTAAAGGTTAATCTTTCATTTTGGATATCATTCTGACGGCATTGGCGGTGTGGATACCAAAGAAGATTCGTAGGATTTCGGTTTTCTTTGTTCGTGCCTTAATCCTTCCCAGGGAGTAGTGTTGTTTCTCGGTCCCGAAGCTTCCTTCCAGTCGGGTGGCCCTCTCCTTTCTCAACAGGGAGCGAATTTGTTTACGCTGCTTTTCGTCTTTGACCTCCTTACCCTTACGCACAAAGCTGGTCAGGATACCTTTGCCATGGCAATACCTACCGGTTATAATTGGTGGCATATAGGGCATCTGCTGCCAGGTGAGTCACCCGTTTTCCAAGCAGCGATTGCTGATGGTCTATGCTCCGTGGTAAACGTATACCCTCGTGGAAGGCTTTGAAGCTCAGGTGCTCGATAAAGTTGATACCGTCCACCTGTATGCTGTTTACCTTAGCCCCGAATTCAACGCGTTTACTTTCTTTTCCCCGCACTATGGGGGGATATTCAGAAAAAGCCCAACTAAAAGTATAATAATACGATAGCTATACATATGACTATTTCATAATGCTGCACCAGTTTCAATAATCTGCTCCTCTAATAGTTAAAAAAATAAGGGTATCATCTGGTACCTGAGCCAATTTATCAAAAGCTACTGGAATAAGATTAAACATAAGTTCTGCTAACTGTTTCATAAAGTTTATCTTCTTTATGTGCATTACTGTTTTCTAAAGTTTCCAGCTTTTAATACTTAAACTACGAGGAGCATTAAAATTTTCAATAAGCCATACAGAGCCTGACACTTCCAATAATTTAAATGTGAATCAATTGATAGCATGGAATATCATCCTTTTCATATATATGTTTTATTATCCCATTCTTCAAAAGCAAAAGTTTAGGCATACGCATACCGAATATGCGGTCAATTTTCTTGGTTTCCAGTGCCTTAATTTCAAAATTTGGCTTCATCACTTTTTTATAATTATCTAATGCTTTACTCTGAGATACTGCCACTAAACCAATTACATCATCAAACAAACCAGATGCTTTTATTTGTTTGATATTTTCGGTGGAGTTCCAACAATGCGAGCAGGATGGGCTAAATAAAAAAACTGCATATTCTCCTTTTTCAAGCCCTAAGCCTTCGAGATTCGTTTCAGATATATTTTTACCTTTTAGCGTTCTAAAGTTTATAGTTGTAGTAAGAGAATTATCTACTGTAAATCCTGTCATGGCAAATGAGAAAGCTCCCGATATTAACACGAAAGCTACTTTCCATACCTTATATGCACCGTTATAGTCACTTTTCATCCAGATAAATACTCCACCTCCTATTATAAAAATATTTCGGATAAAAGTAAAAGCAGGGCTCATATTAAACCAATCACCAAAACAGCCACAGTCTTCCACTCCTCTAAAAAAATATGCATAACCAAAAACAATAGTGAATAAAAATGTAAATACGGAAACGACCAGTGCTATGCGTTTTGTATAAATGTTCAAAATTAAGCATAAACCTAAAATTATCTCTAGTGGAGGAAGTAAAGGTGAAAGTAAACTAATTTCTCCCAAACCGAGGTTAAAGGAACGAATAATTAACTCCCCAGAGTCCAAAACTTTCGCGAGGCCACTAAGTAAAAAAATAGTTCCTAGTGCAATGGGAAGTAATCTGGATAAATTTTGTTTAATCATTTTAGTAGTTACTTCTGAACCCAGCCTTTCCTTTTTCAAAAGAATTTAACACTTCTTTTGAAAGATTAGGTTGCTTAATGAACCGATTCTTTTGCCAGACATCCTCATTATAGGGGATTTTCTCCAATATCTCTAAATCACTTCTATTATAGCCTGGATATACCGGATCTGGTCCAAATCCTCTGATCTCTTCAAAAAAATAAAGCCATGTATTATGAACTATCTTACTATTTGCCTTGCTTAATGTTCTTTCGGTTCGTATATTCACTTTTTCAGGAATTGATTGGCCTAGACCATCCTCCATAAAATCGATACTTATAAATTCTATATGCTTATCTTTGTTCTTATTGGGATAAGTAAATTTTCCGGCCATTTTTACGATATTATTAGTTTCTATGTCAATAAAGATATCACCATCGAAGAGGGACATCTCCATTTTTCTACTCTTAGGAGTACAAGATATTACGACGGTTTCATCAGTTGTGTTAGTATTCAAGTAATGTTTGATCTTAAAAGAATAGATTAGTTCTACATCCTTATTATTTATTGGAAACCTAATATGCTTATAAATTATTGAAGAATAAAGAAAAGGCAAAAATGTCTGATTATTAGAGAAGTAAGATTGCCGATCAGCCATAGCATAACGCATATTGTAAGGTTGCCATTTTTGAACTCCAAAAGCGTTCCATGAAACATTCATCAGGATTTCGTTTAAAAGTTTGTAGTTCTCATTACTCTGAACAATATCTTGATAGAATGCTTTAAAATATCTGACACTTGACGTATCTTCTAATAACTTATCAATAGCGCGTCTGATATAATTAAGTGTCGGGTCTCCGGTTCTAAATTCTGGCAACTGAATTACAGCAGGAGATGTTATGACTTTAATATATTCATCTGTCCTAACCTCCAGCGTGATTTTCTTATATGAAACATGGCTAAATACAAGTCTGGCAGGTAATTGATTAACAATAAACTCAAATTCCCCATCCTCATTAGATATTGTCCCTGATTTTTTACTTTCTTCATTAATAGTAACTCCAATTATCGGAGAGTTGTTAAGGCTATCTAAAATTACACCTTTCAATATATATTGTCCTAATACCTGAGTACTAAGCATAGAAATCAGTAAACACAACAATGCTTTCATCGTCTTATGTAAATTTTTGGAATCCCTCCCAACTGGTTCTACAATTGAGAGGGATAAGAAACAAAGAATTAATGCCAAGGAGATGGAGTATCCACATCGTTTGGATTTTCTGTACCGCAAGGCACCTTAAACCAGTTGGAATGCCACTCGCCGTATTGGTCATAGTACCCTCGGTCTTGGTTTTCCATACCTTTCCAACAATTCTCCAACCTATTCTCAAGCTCTTCTACCTGAAAATGAGACAATTCAGATGGCAACGATTTTGTTAAATTTTCCATAGTTAAAAAAATTAAAGTAATGGGCGTATTTCACCGGTTTTTGTTTTGCCCGCCCCAATAAACAAAACACCCGATTTCTTTTTCACATAGCCATAAATCTTCCTCCCAAGTAAAATATAGAAGGTAAGAATCAGAAGAAACTTACGGTTAAGTGTTCCCTCATCCCAATTTCCCCCTAAGGCTTTTTGAATAAAGTAATAAACTGTTTCAGGAAATTCTATAATCTCAATTCTATAATTAATGAATATTGCCCCCATAAAGAGAAAAAGAAATACAGAATTAATAAACCCGTAAATAAACAATCCGACCTCCTGCCTTACAAGACCCCTCCTTTTCCCGAACTCCTTTAAGGTTTTTAGTAAAACCTTCTTGGATTTTAATCTCAAATTTGGCGTATTACTTAGATCAGAAAGTACCCAATACCCGTCAAATCTCACAAAAGGGTTTAACTCAAAGATTACAAAAATCGCTATAGTAATAGCTACTAAATAGAGTCTCATATCTCTCGTAAACCAAAATATGATCAATAAAATTGAACTGTATATAAGTTCATTAAATATTCCTCCCAGATTAGCTATCACCCGACGCTCTTTATTGGCTAACCAAATGTTACTAATATCGGCATACATCACCGGCATAATAAAATAAAACCCAAACCCTATACCTCCGTGTTTTACACCACTGTTTTGACAGGCTGCTATATGTCCTACTTCATGCACCAACATAGTAAAGTAAAAAAGCACAGCTATACTTCCTAAACCTGAAACCTCAATACTGGAAGTGGTAGCTGGATCTAAAAAAGCCATGCACGCTATAAATAGAACACATAGTAACCCAGCTTTCCAGAAATATTTCGGGGTGTATAACCATGAGACAGGTTTTGCGAGGATTGAAGCCCATTCTGGGTTTATTAACTGTATTTTCAACTTCAGGTATTGATTTTTCATGTCCGGTCGCTCCACTTTAAAATCATCTTTCAGCAAACCATACCCTCCGAAAACTGTAGCTATGTGTGTTTTGAAATCTTCCATGTTAAGACTCCACATATACATAGTGTTAAACCTGATGAGTGCATTTTCGTAAGTTTCAGTTTCCTGTAATATCCTGTACAGCTCAAACGATTTTTCATTCAAAAGAATATTCCGCTCTGCTCCGGTATGAAGTACCCATTTCCCGTTTCCCCACGCATGAGCCGTTATATTTTCATTTACCAGCATCAGATTAAGGAATTATAAGTGCATAAACAGTTGATTACCGTAGCTGTCGTAAAGACCCGGTTATGATCATCTGTAACACAATTCACTCCGAAAGAACTGCTCCTCCAGTTAGTTACTACTTCGGGGTCATGAATATCTGTTGCCGGAATTTGCAATATCCGATCAGTTATCCAACTGCCGTCTGTAGCCTGGTTTCCCAATAGCCAATTTATCCCATTCTCAATCGTATCAGCATATTGTCCTGAATCATAAGACAACAAAGCTTTTAAAGCTAGTGCTGTATAAAAAGCATTGGGTTTGCCGGTAAATGGGTTTATCCAGCTTCCGTCTGTTTCTTGTATATTTCGAAGAAAGTCTGCCCCTTTCCTCGCCAGTTCATTATCATTTTTCACCATGGCAAGTACAGCAAAAGCAGTAGCATAGACCGGGCTGGTCCACCAATATGAGCTCCATGAACCATTTTCATTCATTCTCTTTTTCAGGAAAGTTAATGTCTGACCTAATTTGGGGTGACTCTTCAGCCTAAGAACGTAAGCGGCAGCGGCGGCGACACAATTTTGAGGGCTCAGCCAGGCATGTACAGAAATATCTTCAGACAGTTTTAAACGTTTTCTCAACAACTTTTCCTCGTTATAAGTAATCCAACCTCCACTAATTGTAAAGAACTGTTCCCATTTATGTAATAAACAACTGTCGCCTAACCCGTAATAGTTTAACAAACCAATAATAAAAGTAGTAGAGTCTCCATCCTGAAAAATACTTTGATTATATGACAAAAAGTTTTCCGGATTTTCTTTTATCACTTCAATAACCTTTTTAACGGATGGATCATCCCTGAAATGTTCAGCCAATTGCATACCCACATATCCTGTTATCCAGGCTTTTCCTTCCCCCGCACTTGTCATAAAATCAGACCAAGAGGCATCCCTGTTCTGGTTCTTCCAGATATATTCTAATCCGAGATCAACTGCTTTACAAAGAGAGTTGCCCTCTATTATAAGGTTGCTTTTCGTTGATTTAGTCTTTGTTTTTTCAAATAGGTAGGTAACCTCATTTAAGTAGAATTCAGCATTTGCTATCTGTTCTTTTATATACTTCCCTAAGCCGAAAAGATGAAGGGTATCCGTAATTTTTACAGCTTCCTGATA
Source organism: Leadbetterella sp. DM7 (assembly GCF_040829825.2). Taxonomy (NCBI): domain Bacteria; kingdom Pseudomonadati; phylum Bacteroidota; class Cytophagia; order Cytophagales; family Leadbetterellaceae; genus Leadbetterella; species Leadbetterella sp. DM7. The sequence continues at coordinate 105,662 of NZ_JBFOLH020000014.1, forward strand.
ATGGGCAATTGCTTTTTGTATATTCTGTTCTGCAATGCCGGACAGGAAAAGGTATTTATATAAGTCTGCAGGTTCTTTTACTTCAATTGATCTTTCCAGTAGAAATTCTCTTATCTGCGACTGGGGATATGTCCATTGATTTTCGTGAATATCTTTTTTAAAATCACTTATGTCATCAAGATATTGAAAAGCAATATGAATTTCATTAATACTTTTTATAAGTATTTCCTCGTATTGGGTATTCTTAGCCAGTTCCTGTAATGAGTAAACTGCATTATGGCACATTACGGACTTACCAATTGCAATTTTCAGGAAAAGACGCTCATCCATTACGGGCTTTTTATTTGAGATAACCTTCTCATATACAATCGCCTTAAAATAATGATTCTTTGACTCTTCAAATTTCCTCCAAAAATCACTTTGAGGAGGATATAGTAAAGATAATTGCTGAATAGCCCATTCAAGGTCTTTTACGGCATGGAGAAAATTAGTAAAACGGAAATGTTTAGGTTCAATATTCTCATGGTCTATAAAAGTATCCAGGCTTAACAAAAAAGAAAAGTACTTGTAAGAAGCCCCACTCAACAAATTTACCTTCTCCTGATCTATATTCTTATAGAGATCAGAAAGCATAGGAATCAGCTCAATATAGAAGCGATGTTCCCTGGGAAGTTTTGTAGTGTTAATCATCATTCCTAATCGTTCATCTTCATAACATAAACCATTACAAAGTTCGGGTGTTCCTATTTCCCCCCTCTGAACCTGGATTCAAAAACAGATTATCTATAATTAGAAAATCACTGAATTCTGATTCAAAGTATAATGAATCTAAATTAAAAATGACACTACATGCTTATTATTAACCCCTTGCCCCTCTTCCCCTTCTCACCTTGCTTAGGGTTTGAGGGGTGATATTCAAAAAGGAAGCGATATAACCCAACGGTATCCGGTTCCGTAGTTCGGGATGAAGACGTTCAAAAACTTCCAATCTTTCTTCAGGCTTTCTAAGCCGTAATAATTCTGTGCGTTTTTCTGCTCTGATAAGTGCCTGTTCCAGCATATTCCGGGTAAAATGTTCAAGTCCAGGAATTTTGCTGCACCAATACTCCAGATCATCCTTTTTCAGAGTGATCAAAACGCAATCTTCCAGTACCTCTACTATCCTGTTCGATGGGGCTACACTAAGAAAACTCAGAGTAGAATAGAAAAAGGTATTTTCCGTCACTATTTGGGTGGTCAATTCTTCACCAGTCTGTTCCCGGATAAAAAATTCACGAAGCACCCCGGCTTTGACAAAGTAGATTTTATCAGCAATATCCCCCGGCTGAAGCAAAATACTGCCTTTGGAATATATTGCTTTTCTTAACACCGTGGATATCTGATGAAGTATTTCAGGTTCCGGTTGTACATAGGGCTCAAGTAGTGTTAATAATGAGTTCATACAGGATTCTGTTTATCGTGTCGAGTATCGTTTTTAAATGGGTGTGTTATGTCAAATCAATGACGGTACAAAGGTAAAAACCAAAAACATACAAAAACACCCGTGAAAACACGGTATTTTTATCCGTATTTCTACGTAATCAAGCAGTTAAAAAGCCATTATACCCTACCCCGAAGACGTTTGACCGGTAGGCCGGCCGGTCGGAGATATACATAACCCCATAAAAAAAGGTCACCAAAATGGTGACCAATTTCTGATTCAATTAAACAACTAGATTTTGTAACTATGTCGGCTAAGCCTCTATTATTTCTTCGCTTTTCTTGGAATTTTCTGGTCGCGCTGGGCCGTATGGTAAACAAATGACGCAACAATGGTGGCCGCCTGCTTCAGATCATCCGGGTACAGGTGATCGTAGGTGTCCATATTGGTATGGTGCGTACGGGTGCTGTATTCCAGGGGATCCTGGATAAACTGGAAGCCCGGAATGCCCACCCGGTCAAACGAGAGGTGGTCTGTACCGCCCGTATTGTTGATGGTCACCGTTTTGGCGTCAAGGTCGTGAAAAGGCTCCAGCCATTTGGTAAATATCGGGCGGGCCGCTTCATTCTCCTGCAGGTAAATGCCCCTGATCTTACCGCTACCGTTATCCAGGTTGTAGTAGGCAGAGATTTTATCTCCTGCCGCATTGCTCCATTGCTTAACGGTGTCGCTCAGGTGATTTTTTACATAATTTCTTGAACCGTGAAGTCCCTGCTCTTCCGCGCTCCACAGGGCCAGGCGAATGGTTCTTTTCGGTTTCAGTCCGCTGGCTTTCAATATCCGCATGGCTTCCATCATGACCGAAGAACCCGCTGCGTTGTCAGTAGCGCCGGTGCCGGTATGCCACGAGTCAAGGTGGGCGCCCAGCATCACCACTTCGTCTTTCAGCTTCGGATCCGTTCCTTTGATCTCGGCCAGCACATTGTACCCTTTCAGGTCATCGGTATGGAATTTGCTTTTTACTTCCAGCTCCATCTTCACCGGTATACCCGCTTTGGCCAGGCGAACAATTGTCAGGTAGTCTTCGGTAGACATCACCATATCCAGCATGTTTTCAGGATCTGACGCCTTATAAGAACCGCCGCCCTGCACAAACAGGGTGCCGTCTTTGCCCCTGGCATTGATGCTTATAAAGGTGATGGCACCTTCTGCATGGGCCATTTCCTTGGTTTTATTGGACACATAGGAAGCCCGGCGCATATTGGCGATCATTTCCCTGAATTCGGCATTGTCTCTTCCGCCCTGTCCGCCTCTTGCCTGGATCTCGGCTTTAGCCATTTTTTCAAGCTCTTCGTCGGTATATCTTCTTACATCCGGATTGAAGCCCGAAGGAAGCTTGGCGTCGCTGTACAGCAGCACCACTTTGTTATTGAATTTCCCCCTGTATTGCATGAGGGCGGTGGTATCCTGCTCATCTACCAGCAGAACTTCTGCCTGGCGCAGGCCGTTGCTGCCGGCTGTCCATACCTTAGGCAGGGCCAGGATCGGCTTATAGTAAGGCGCGGTCATGGCCACGTAACATTTCTCCAGCTCCCAGCCTTTTCCGAATTCTCCCCAGGGTTCCAGCTGAACATTTTCAAGGCCCCATTCTTTCAGCGTGGCCTGCGCATATTTTGCGGCACGCATAAAACCGGGTGAGCCCTGCAGCCTCGGACCGCTGACATCGGTCAGGTTAAAAGCGATATCCATCACTTTGGAGTTTTCAAGACCTTCCTTCCGGAATTTCTTAACCGCCTCCTCATCCACCTTGTCCTGTGCCGTTACCGCCCAGCCCAGGCTCATCAGTACTACAAATGATAAAATTCTCCTCATTGTCTTATTAGTATTGTTACGAAATAAATGCAGTTTAAATATAGTAACTGATTTCCGGTAGTTGACCTGCATTGCGATTATCCGCTGGATTATGAAGATTAATGCCTGTTTTCAGCCGACTAAAAAAGCCGGTCTGCAGCTATGCCCCCTAAAAGGCTGTCAAACAGGTTCTGATTTCAGAATGCAAACCAGACAGAAAGAAAATGCAGGATGGCGGCAGCCAGCACAAAAAGGTGCCAGATAAAATGATTGTACTGCCAGGAGCGGACCTGGTAAAACAGCACACCGAAAAGATAAAGCAGCCCGCCACCCACCAGGAGGTAGAGCGATACCGGCGGCAGGCCCGACCAGAATTTTTCTCCCATTGCCAGCACCATTACGCCCAACCCGATGTAAACCAGGCTTGATAACAGCCTGAACCGGCCGGTAAACAGTACTTTGTTGATTATGCCCGCCACAATAACGATCCACTGCACCACCAGCAGCCACCTGGCCCTGACGGGGTCAGCGTGCAGTATGACCAGCGGCAGGTAGGTGCCGCCTATGAGCAGGAAAATGCTGATATGATCAAATATGCGAAGCACCGATTTGGCCAGGGGGTTCTCAGTGGCATGGTAGAGGGTGGAAAAGGTAAAAACCATCAGCAGGCCGAAGACATAAAAGCTTACTGCCGGTACCAGGTAGGGAACCTGGCTTTCGTACGCTTTCAGAAACAGCAGGGGCGAGAACGCCAGGATCAGGATAATGCCTATCCCGTGCGATAACGCATTGGCTAGCTCGGTCTTCAGGTGTCTCTCGTTTTCCACTCGCTTATATTTCAATGGTCGTTCCGGCCGAACCTTCTACGGCTTCGGCCAGGTCATCTGCATCACAGATAATTACCTTTCTTACCCCGGCCCGTATGGCGGCAAAGGCGTTGTCAAGCTTGGGGATCATGCCGTCATAAATGATCCCTTCACTTTTGTATTGCTCATAGGTTTCCGGGGTCAGGCGGGAGATCACCGAATCATCGTCAGCGGCATCTTTCAATACCCCTTTTTTCTCAAAACAATACACCAGGTTCACGGCTTCTCCCCTGCTGAGCGCCCGGGCTATTTCAGAGGCCTGGGTGTCGGCATTGGTGTTCAGGATATCGCCGCCGGCATCAAACGTCAGCGGGGCAAACACGGGGGAAAGCCCGTTTTGCAGCAACAGGGTTATAAACGGCACATTGACCTTCTCCACATCGCCCACATAGCCGTAATCAATGGTTTTTACGGGCCGTTTGTGCGAGAGGATAGCGGCGCCGTCAGCCCCTGTCAGGCCAATGGCATTGCAGCCCAGGCTCTGGAGCCCGGCCACCATCCGCTTGTTCACCAGGCCGCCGTAAACCATGGTCACCACGTCACGCATGGGGGCGTCGGTGATCCTTCTTCCTTCGGTCATCCGGCTTTCAATGCCCAGCTCTCCGGCCACTCTTGTGGCAATCTTGCCACCTCCGTGTACCAGGATCTTTTTGCCCGGGAGCCGCGAAAACCGGTACAGGAAACCGGCCAGCTTCTCAGCGTCATCAATTACATTGCCCCCTATTTTAACAATATTCATTACCTCAAAATTAGGCAAACCGGCCCTATTAAAGAAAAATAACCTGAAATAAATCAACTGCAACGTTGTTGCAGTTGATTTATTTACTACTTTTGCAACGCTATTGCATTTTTAAAATCAGATACGTTACGTTTGTGGGTTTGAAATATTTGATTATCGTGCTATTTACTTTCTCCCCGGTTTTGGGACAGTGCTTCTGGCTTGAGGAAAACACTTTTTTTTCACAAACCTGTGCTATAACCTTATCGGGGCATGTAGAAGACAAAGACATCAAAGAGATGCTCCCGGGCGCTATTGTAACCCTTAAAGAAACCCATGCCAGCTATGTTACAGATGATAAGGGTGATTTCATATTTACGGGACTGTGCCCCGGCAAATATACTTTGCAGGTTACCCATGTTGCCTGCGATACCCTTGAGAGAACCGTCACGCTTACAAAAGACCTGCATATTGATATTTATATGCCCCATGCCATGAAAATGCTGGGAACCGTGACCATAGAGACCAAAAAAGGAATCCCCGATACCGGCTACAAAAAGGAGCTTACTTCAAAGCAGATGGAAGAGGTCAAAGGCCTTTCACTGGCCGAGGCCTTAAGCAAGCTAAACGGGGTAACCATGCTTCAAACGGGCTCTGTTATTGCAAAGCCCGTAATTCACGGGTTGCATGGCAGCCGCATCCTGACCATTAACAATGGCGTCAGGCAAGAGGGGCAGCAGTGGGGTAATGAGCACGCCTCTGAAATAGACCCCTTAATTGCCGATAAGCTCGTTGTTATAAAAGGGGTAGATGAACTGCGTTATGGCTCTGATGCCATTGCCGGTGTGATATTGGTACAGCCAAAGGCGTTGAGAAATGCTGCAGGCCATTCCGGTGAAATCAATACGGCTTATTTTACCAATAACCGCCAGTACATGGTATCGGGTATATGGGAACAGCAGTTTAAAAAGCTGCCTGCCTTTACTTACCGTTTGCAGGGTACATTTAAAAAGGGGGCAAATGCGGCCACCCCTGATTACCGTCTGAACAACACGGGCAGCGAAGAAAAGAACTTTTCGGCTACCGCCGCCTACTGGAAAGAAAAGTTCAACACCAACCTGTATTACAGCGTTTTTAATACCCGGGTGGGCATATTTACGGGTTCACATATCGGCAACCTTACCGACCTGCAAAATGCCATTAACGCAACAAAACCGGATGATGTTTTCCTGGGGCAAAAAACATACAGCATCCGGCGCCCTTACCAGGACGTTACCCATCATTTACTGAAATCCCAGTCTGTTCTGTGGAAAGGCGATCATAAGTTCAGCCTTTTACTGGCAGGACAGTTTAACGACCGTAAGGAATTTGACATAGTAAGGAGCAGCTCCAATTCCCAACCGCAGATGCACTTATCGGTGGCTACGTTTACCGAAGACCTGAACTGGGAGCATCCCAAAACAAATGGCTTTAGCGGGGTGGCAGGGGTAGCCCTGATGCAACAGGATAACAGCTACTCCGGGCGATATTTTATACCCAATTATACCTCTTACACGAATGGTGGCTACTATATCGAAAAATGGAGCAGGCATAAATGGGATTTTCAGGCGGGGATACGGTATGATCACAAAACCATCAGCACTACACGGCTGAAATTCAATAGTGACACCATCAGCCACGATTTTAATTTTTCAACGCTGGCGGCATCCGGCAATATCATTTATAATGCCTCTGAAAACTGGCATTTCAATGTAAATGCCAGCCGCGCCAGCCGTGCTCCTTATGTAAATGAACTGTTGAGCGACGGCATACACCACGGTACGGCAACGTATGAAAAAGGGGATATTAATTTGAAGGCAGAACGTTCCACCAATATTTCCACCGGCATTAATTATCAAAATAACGCCAGGACACTGGTAATTGATGTGCTGCTGTATTCCAATACTATTCACAATTTTATTTACCGCAAGCCGGTTCCCGACAGCCCGGTATTAACCATTACCGGGGCATTTCCACTGATAAAGTACGGGCAAACCGATGCCTGGCTAAGCGGAGCGGATATAGCCGCATCCTGGAAAATACTTCCCGCCCTGCAATGGGAAACAAAATTATCGGTGCTCAATGCAAAAGATGTTACACAAAAGGACTGGCTTATCCTTATGCCGGCCAACAGGATAAGCAACGAGATCACTTATCGTTTCAAAAATACCGGGCATCTGTCCAACAGCTATATCTCCTGCGAAATGCAAAACGTAATGCAGCAAAAGCATATACCTGATGAAAGCCAGGGAAAACAGGATTATAAAGCACCCCCACCGGCCTATTTCCTGCTGAACCTTAACCTCGCTACTACGGTAGCCGTTGGTAAATCAGCTATTACCCTGGGTATTGGCGTTCACAATCTGCTCAATGCACGGTACCGGGATTATCTGAACAGTATGCGCTATTTCACCGATGAAACCGGGCGGAATGTGGGTATCCGTGTGAAAATCCCCGTCACCCAACCATAAAACAAACAATAACTTTTTAAATTATATCGTAATGAAACCGTTAAGAACAAAATTAGCAGCAGCAGCATTAGGCGTTTTATTGACAGGAAGCATCTTTACCGCGTGTAAAAAAGATGATCCGGAGCCGGAAGAGAACGATAACGAGGTAATCACTACCGTGAAGCTCACTTTTACCCCTCAGGGCGGCGGCACAGCGCTTACGTACCAGTACCGGGATGCCGACGGGCCGGGAGGGGCTGAACCCACAGTGGAAGAGATTGTACTGGCTCCGTCTAAAACCTATGACGTAACCGTGCAGCTGCTCAATGAAACCGAAACGCCTGCCGAAGATATTACGCTTGAAGTAAAAGAAGAAAATGCGGCACATCGTTTTTATTATGAGCCGTCTTCCGGAAGCAACATTACCGTTTCAGATTTGAATAACGATGACAATGGCGTTCCCCTGGGTATCACAAGCAAGTGGACCACAGGCGCTGTCGCCAACGGAACCGTAAAAGTTACGCTCAGACACTATCCCGGGAATCCACCGGGTAAGGCCACCGCAGATCCTGTTAACAGTACGAAGTCAAGTACAGATGCAGAAGTAACCTTTAATACAAAGATCAAGTAAGGTGCAGAAAGAAAGTCCCCGTATAATAAACACCCTCTATTTTGTTTATTATACGGGGACTTTCTAAAAATTTCTCCTCAAAGGTGCGTCCGTCAGCCGGAAATCCTATCTTTGCAAGCTATTGCTTAGATTTATGAGAATGAAAAGGCTATTAAAATGTTTGTTTTGTTTTGCTCCATTAATCCCCGCCACTGCACAAACTTCTCATTCAAAGATTTACGACGGAAAGGAATATGTGCTCACCACTATTCTTGTTTCCGGATCTCCCTTTTTTAATGACGGAGAAAACCAGGAGAATAACACTCTCCTGTTTGACAAGGTACTCTACAAAAATGTACGGCTGCTCTACGACATAAAAGCAGACGAGCTCATCACCCGGCGGCGCGAGGAGCTGACCGACATGATCGTGGTGAAGGAGCTGGTAGATTTCTTTACCATTGGTAAAGACACCATTGTCTATCTGAAAGAAGCTGCCACCGGCCTGCCCGACGACGGCTTTTATCTGCAGATTTTCAACTCACCGGCGTACAAAGGCGTGGCCCGTTATAAAAAGGAGATCAAAGAGCCCCGGGCCGTAAAAGAAAAAAGCTATTATCTCGAGACCGTAAAATATTTTGTAAAAACACCCGGTTCGGAGCATTTTATACCGGTAAGAAATATACGAAACCTGCTTACCCTTGATAAGCAATACAAAAAAAAACTGAGACACTTATTGCGTACTCATGGAAACCCGGACAGCTTCCCGGCATCCATTGCTTTGGTGTTGGATTATCTTAACAAAGCATCGCTTTAAAGCCTCTTTCCGAACATGAATAAAATCTGTTTTCTCTGGCTGATTCTTCTTCTATCCGTAAAAGCAATGGCCCAGAATGACCCGGTAAGCCTGCATTTGTCTTCTGCCCGGTTCAGTGAAATGATCCGGAGCCTGGAAACCCAGACTCCCTATAAGTTCTATTACCTTCCTGCCGATACCGACAGCCTGCTGATCAGCTATTCAGGCACGAATAAGGCGCTGTCCCAGGTATTGTCTGAAATACTCCATCCCCTGAATTTCCGGTTTTCAACAGACCCCCGCAAGAAGATCTATATTACGCGGGATGCCTTTATTCTTACCGAATTCCGGGATATTCATGTCGTAAAAAAGGATACTTCAACGGCACTGCCCGATGTGGTGATCCACGATTTCCTGGAAGCCCAACCGGAAGACATTTCCATTGAAAACAAGGTTTTTGAAATCGGGAGCAAAGATCACCCGGCGAAAGGCGAGAAAATACTTTCGGGGTATATCCGGAGCAAGAACACGGGGGCTCCGATAAGCAATGCCACGGTAAGCGTGGTGGGCAAGCCTTCTGCCGTGCAGACCGACGCCTACGGATATTACTCGATCAGCGTACCGGAAGAGCGCAGCACGCTGCTTGTGACCAGCATAGGCCTGCGTGACACCCGCCGGCAGCTGGTCATGTACGGAAGCGGCCGCCTGGATATTGATATGACCGACCAGGTGTTCTCCCTGAACGAGGTAGTGGTGGCCGGCGAACGGGGCAACCAGGTCAAAAGGATGCAGATGGGCCTGGAAAAGCTTAATATAAAGACGATTAAACAAACCCCGGCCGTTTTTGGAGAAGCCGATGTGATCAGCGTTATTCTTACGCTTCCGGGCGTACAGACCGTGGGAGAAGCGGCTAACGGCTTCAACGTAAGGGGCGGGGCTGCTGACCAGAACCTGGTGCTTTTCAGCGATGCCACCATCTTCAACCCCTCTCATTTCTTCGGCCTGTTCTCGTCTTTCAACCCCGATGCCGTCAACCAGGTGGAGCTTTATAAAAGCAGTATCCCTGCCCGCTTTGGCGGCCGGCTTTCGTCGGTGCTTGACGTAACGGGCAAAGAAGGGAACCGCAAGAAGCTGTCGGGTGCGGGAGGAATAGGCCTGCTCACCGGGCGGGTGTCTCTTGACGGGCCGATCGGCAAAAAAACACAGTTCCTGGCCGGTGCTCGGAGCACCTATTCCGACTGGCTGCTGAAGGTGATACCGGATGATGCCTACCGGAACAGCAGTGCTTCATTTTATGACCTGAACGGGCAAATCAGCCATTATGCCAACGATAAGGATGCTTTTTACCTGACCGGGTATGCCAGCCGCGACCAGTTTACCTTTGAAAACGGTATCACTTACGGTTACCGGAACGCCAACGTAAACGGGAAGTGGAAAAGAATCTTCAACGGGAACCTCCACAGCATTCTCACTGCAGGCTTTGACCAGTACGGTTTTAATATAGCTGACCGCAATAACCCGGTCAATGCCTTTGATATGCTTTATTCCATCAGCCAGTCTTTTTTAAAGGCCGATGTATATCACCAGCCCTATGAAAGGCACAAGCTGAATTACGGTTTTCAGTCTACCCTTTATACGATCCGGCCCGGCCGGAAGACACCCGCAGGCGAGGAGTCTATTGTGATCGGTAAATCACTGGAGAATGAGCAGGCCCTGGAATCTGCCCTTTATGTTTCGGATACGTATGAAGTCAACGACAAGCTCAGCATTGATGCAGGTCTGCGGTATGTGATGTACAATTACCTGGGCCCGCGCAGCGTCAGCTACTACCTCAGCGGCCTGCCTAAAAGCCCGGAAACCCTTGAAGAAACCGTGAACTATGCATCGGGTAAGAACATTAAAACCTACCAGGGCCCTGAATTCCGGATCGGTCTCCGCTATGCATTCTCCAACCAGAGTTCCGTAAAAGTGGGGTATAACTCGCTCCGGCAGTACATTCATATGTTATCCAATACTACTGCGGCTACTCCTACCGACTCCTGGAAGCTGAGTGATCCGCACATTAAGCCGCAATACGGTGACCAGGTAAGCGCGGGTTATTACCGCAACATGGCCTCTTCAAAAGTGGAAACGTCAGTGGAGGTTTATTATAAGCGTATTCACAATTATCTCGACTATAAAAGCGGTGCCGTGCTGCTCATGAATCAGCATATTGAAACCGATGTGCTGGGAACCGAAGCACGCGCCTACGGAATGGAGCTGATGGCCAAGAAGAATACCGGCAAGCTGAACGGGTGGATCAGCTATACGCTCTCTAAGGTACAGCAGCGGACCACCGGCGAAGAAAAAATCAACAACGGCAAGTATTACAACAGTAATTTTGACAAGCCCCATAACCTGACCATGGTAGGCAATTACCGTTTCTCGCACCGGTACAGCTTCTCCATGAATACCACCTATAGCACGGGCAGGCCCATAACCCTGCCGATTGCCAAATACGATTTTGCCGGCTCGGAAAGGGTTTTCTATTCGGATAGGAATAAATACCGGGTTCCTGACTTTTTCAGGATGGATTTTTCCGTTAACATAGAAGGGAATCACAAGATCAAGAAGCTGGCGCACAGCTCCTGGACCGTCGGGGTATACAATGTAACCGGCCGAAAGAACCCGTTCTCCGTGTATTATGTATCAGAAGAGGGTAAAATAAAAGGCTACAAGCTTTCTGTTTTCGGTCACCAGATTCCTTTCCTAACTTATAACTTCAGATTTTGACGATCATGAAACCGGTTAATAAAATATTTCTGCTACTCATAGGGCTGCTTTTTTCCTGCGAAGAACCCTATACCCCCGATTACGTACCTGAAGATTCCACCCCTTTGCTTATCATTGAGGGGTATATCGATATGAGCGGGAACTCCCGCTTTAAGCTCAGCCATACCGTACCGTTGAATTCGGAAGAAAGCACCACTCCCGTATCTACGGCCGCGCTGACCATTGAGTCGGAAGACAAGCAGGTCTATTCCCATTCGGGCACGTCTGCGTCAGGAGAATATACCGTTCCGCACGGGGCACTGAACATGAATACCCGTTACCGCCTGCGGGTGCAGGTGCAGGGCAAAATGTACTTATCGGAATGGGTCACGCCGTATGCTACCTCCGAGATAACCGGGATAGATAACCAGAGAGGCGAGACCGGCATGGATATTTATGTAAGCACGGTCAACAGGAACGACAACTCGCGGTATTATCGCTGGGAATTTGAGGAAACCTGGAAATTTACGGCCCGCTTTGTGAGCATACTTATTTTTGACGGAAGCCAGGTCAGATACCGGAACCAACCGGAAGAGAACATTTCCGTATGCTTCAAACAGGAAAAGTCTTCCGACATCCTCATCGGCACCACCGATAATCTCTCAGACAATATCCTATCCCGGCAAAAGATACAGTTCATCCCCAATTTATCCGATAAGCTGATGATCCGCTACTCCATCCTGGTAAAGCAGTTCAGCATCAGCAAGGAGGCCTATCTTTTCTGGAGTATCCTGAAAAAAAATTCGGAGTCGGTAGGCGATATTTTTGGTTCTATGCCCTCTGAGCTGAAAGGAAACGTAAGCAATACGGCCAACCCCAATGAGCCGGTGATTGCCATGATAGAAGCTTCTTTGCCGACTCAAAAAAGAATCTATCTCAATTCGTATGACCTTCCAAGCCCCTGGGCCGTTTCCATTCCCTTTTATAACGGTTGTGAATATATGGAAATACCGGTGGGAGAAGCAGCGGCGCTCTTTAAGAACCCGGCGTATATCCCTACCAATGAAGTTTACAAGATTGAGGGAAGCCCGGCACCCTCCCATTATTCCTATGCAACGAGCCGATGTACCGAATGCTCGCTGAGAGGCTCTCTTAACGTACCTGATTTCTGGACAGATCTTTAATACTATGCGGTTCATTTTCACTATCATACTGGTAATAAGTCATTTTCTGTGTTTTGGTCAGAAAGCAGGAAATGAAAGCATTTATATTCATACCGACAAGGAAACGTATTTCCCGGGAGAGATTCTCTGGTTTAAGGTATATGCCGTACATACGGAAGACCTTACGCCCGTGAATAAACCCTCTGTAGCGTATATTGACCTCACCGACAGCCAGGGTACTTCGGTACTTCAGCATAAAGCAGAGATCGGGCCGGCTACCCGGAACGGCGGATCGGTCTTCGTTCCCCAACGGTTGTCATCCGGTACATATACGCTAACCGGTGCTACGCTTGCATCGGAAGCAGGCGGCCGCTCCTTTTCCAAAAAAATCACTGTTCTGAACCCGTTTGCCATCCTGGATGCCCTGCCTGCGCCCGCTGAAAATACCTATACGCTCAGGCTGTTCCCCGAGGGCGGAACGCTGGTTCGCGGCGTAGCCACCCGGGTAGCTTACAAGGTCTCTGACGCCCGGGGAAAAGGGGTAAAGGCTTCGCTCATTTTTCCCGACGGAACCCGGGGCACTTCTAACGCCTTCGGAATCGGGAGTGTCCGGATAACGCCAGGGGGCAATATGCCGGGCGCCGGTACGCCGAAAGTAAAAATTATTCTTCCTGACGGACGGGAGCTTGAGCAGCCGCTGCCTTTCGTCTCCGACACGGGGTATGTACTGAATGCAGAAGACCAGGGAGATCACTACACGATTAATGTAGCCTCAGCGGGCCATGCCGGCGAGATGCTCAAACTGGTTTCGGAATCTTCAGCCGGAAAAGCATTCAACTACCAGGTCATCCTGAACGCTTCGGGTTCGGCCGCCCACCTGGTTCCCAAGGCACAGCTACCGGAAGGAACCTCGCGGCTCACGCTGCTTCGTAACGACGATACCCCTTTGGCCGAAAGAATACTCTTCCGTACGCCCGGGAAAATCCTCCGGCTCAACCCGGCTTTGAACAAATCAACCTTTTCCGGCCGGGAAGAGATCACCCTTTCGCTGAACCAGGTCACCCCGGACCCGGCTATAACGGCCGATATTTCGGTTTCCATCAAAAAAATAGACGATATTCAGCAGCCTTCCCATGAAAATATCCGCTCTTACCTCTATCTCCGGAAAGACCTGTCGGGCGAGATCGAAAACCCGGATTATTATTTTTCGGATGCTGAAACCGTGAAAGCCGACCTGGATAACCTGCTGCTGACCCATGGCTGGAGAAAGTTCAAAAACCAGCCCACCGAAGAAGAGGGCCGTTATCATCGCATAAGCATACGGTTTACCGAAAAAACCAGTGGCGAGCCTTTGGCAGGCCGTGAAGCCACCCTGAGTGTACCGTCGCGGATACCGATGGTCTATACGGCCGTTACAGATACCAACGGAGTAGCCGGCTTCCTGGTAAAAAATATATACGGAACCCATAACCTGGTCACTCATATGACCTCCGGTGAGCCTTCCCATGCCGAAATCCTTAAATTCCGGCCTGAAGCTGAACCTTCTTCGCCGGCCGATATAAGGGGCATATCTCAAAGCAGCTATAATGAATATGCCATTAACACCCAGGTAGAGAACATTTTTTCCGGGAAGAGCCGGACCACCTATTTACCACCGGCTACGCTTGATTCCATTCCTTTTTTCGGCAAGGCCCATGTCAGGTACCGCCTCGACGACTACACCCGCTTTGTGATCATGGAAGAGGTATTGCGGGAATACGTAAAGGAAGTCATTGTCAGGAAAAACAGGGATGAGTTTCGCTTCCGGATACTCGACGTTATCCGGAGAGGCTATTTCAGCAATAACCCGCTGATCCTGCTCGACGGCGTTCCCGTACCTGAGCCCAATTCTATCCTGGCCTATGATCCGTTGAAAGTAGAAAACATTGATATCGTTACCTCCCGTTTCTACCTCGGAGAATCTATCTATGACGGTATCGTGAGCTTCAGCACGTACAAGGGGGTGCTGGAAGATTACGCACTGGATCCTTCCTTCAGTGTATTTACCTATGAAGGCCTGCAGCCCGAAAGGGAGTTTTACGTTCCAGAGGTGCCGGGAGCTGCAACAGTGCCGGATAACCGTACCGTACTTTACTGGACCCCCCGGCTGATGCTCAGCGGGGAAAAGAGCCGGTCGGTGCAGTTTTCCTCGTCTGACCTGCCGGGTGAATACCTTATTGACATCCAGGGAATAGACAGCGCCGGGAAGCCCGGAAGCGCTACTCTCCGGTTTTCGGTCAAGTAGAGAGAGAGCACACGTTGTCTCTCTACTTTAGCCCCTGAAAAAATACCCGGTATAAGCAACTTTTCGTACTTTTATAACTCATTAAGAAACTAACTCTAAATTTTAATCATGTTGAAGAAAATTCTATTACTTCTCGTGGCATTGACGGTAACGCTGAATTTCAGTGCCGATGCCCAAAAGAAAAAGAAAAAAGAAGAAGAAGCTCCGAAAGTGGTGCAGGAGGTTAAAAGGCCCGAACCTCCCAAAAGACCGGAAGCCCCTAAAAAAGGTCCAAAGCCCTACAAAGAAATCATTGACAGCACTGCCAAAACCAAACCTGGCCTGCACACCGTTCATAAGGTAGGCGATAAGTTTTACTTCGAAATTCCCGATTCACTGATCGGCCGCGACATCATTGCCGTGACCCGTTACTCCAGGACGCCAGCCGGCGGCGGTGTTTTTGGTGGTGAGGAAATTAACCGCCAGGTGGTAAGATGGGAAAAAGGCCCTAACAGCAACCTGCTGCTGCGTTCGGTCAGCTTTATCATCATGTCGCCTGACAGCACCAAGCCCATTGCCCGCTCAGTGGCCAATTCAAGCGTTGACCCCATTGTGGGCAACTACGAGATCCTGGCAATTAACGGCAACACCGGCGGTAAGGGAAAGAATTATGTGATTGACGTAACCAGCACATTTGACGGTGATTTTCAGCCTTTCTCGCTAAGCCCGGTCAGGAAGCAGCTGCTGAACCTGACGGCTTTCCAGAAAGACAAATCGTATATTGAGTCGATCAACTCATACCCTATCAATACGGAAGTCCGTACCGTAAAAACCTTCTCGGTAACTCCGCCCCGTATTTCCATGATGCCCACACCGCAGATCGGGGTGAATTTCCCTGCCGGCTACGGTGCGGGAGTGGTGACCATGGAGATCAATACTTCCCTGCTTCTGCTGCCCAAAGACCCCATGCGTAAGCGTACCTTCGATGCCCGTGTAGGTTATTTTGCCAACCAGTACAGCGTGTTCGGGGAAGAGTCGCAGAAATCAGACCGCGATGTCTTTGCCGTAAGATGGAAGCTGGAGCCGAAAAACGCGGAAGACCTGGCCAAACTTAAAAGAGGAGAACTGATAGAACCCAAAAATCCGATTGTGTACTATATCGATCCGGCTACTCCTGAAAAATGGAGAAAATATCTCAAAGCCGGGATAGACGACTGGCAGGCGGCATTTGAAGCGGCCGGCTGGAAGAACGCGATCCGTGGTGAATACTGGCCAGAAAATGACTCTACCATGAGCCTGGAAGATGCCAGATTTTCGGTAATACGGTATTTTGCCGCCGACATCCAGAACGCCTACGGGCCAAACGTGCATGACCCCAGAAGCGGACAAATCCTGGAAAGCCACATCGGCTGGTACCATAACGTGATGAGCCTGCTGAGAGACTGGTACATGATCCAGACCGCAGCGGTTGATCCTGCCGCAAGAAACCGTCAATTCAGCGATGAGCTGATGGGAGAGCTGATCCGCTTTGTGTCATCGCACGAGATAGGCCACACGCTCGGACTTCGCCACAACATGGGCGCCAGCCATGCCACACCGGTTGAAAAGCTGCGTGACCCTGAATTCCAGGCGAAATACGGCCATACTTCATCAATCATGGACTACGCCCGCTTTAACTACGTAGCCCAGCCTGAAGACGGCGTTAAGCAATTCTTCCCCCGCATTGGCGATTACGACAAGTGGGCCATCAAATGGGGTTATACGTACTTCCCGGATGCCAAATCAGCCGAGGAAGAGAAAGCGCTTCTTCACAAGATGACTTCTGAGGCGGTTAAGAACCCGAGACTCCGTTTCGGTACCGAAACCAGCCCGTTTGATCCCCGTTACCAGACAGAAGACCTGGGCGACAACGCCGCAAAGGCCTCTGAATACGGTATCAAAAACCTGAAAAGAATTCTCCCTGAGCTGGAAAAATGGTCGAGACAGGACGGCGAGAGCTACAATGAGCTCAATACGCTGTACAACAGCCTGACCGGCCAGTTCAGAAGATACATGGGTCATGTGACCAAATACATCGGTGGTATTTACGATACGCCCGTAACGTATGATTCAGAAAGCAACCGCTACGAGATTGTTCCGAAAGACCTCCAGACAGAAGCGCTGAATTTCCTGAATGCCCAGCTGTTTACCACGCCCAAATGGATCATTGACCAGGATATCCTGAGCAAGATCCGGCCTGAAAACGGCGTAGAGTCTATCAAGAGCCTGCAGGTGTCTACCCTGAACAGCTTGATGGCTACCGACCGGGCCGCCCGCCTGATGGAGGCTTCTTCACAGGGAAATAAGTATTTCTCGCTGGATGACCTGTACACCGGTCTGAAAAACGGTATCTTCAGTGAGCTGAAGTCGGGATCGTCTATTGATATCTTCCGGAGAAACCTGCAGAAGGCCTTTGTTTCCAACCTTACGAAACAGCTGAATGCTACTCCGCTTCCCGGAAGACCTGATTTCACGCAGACCGACCTGGGCTCTATTACCCGCGGTACGCTGGTTTCACTGAAGAGTGAGCTGAATGCGGCTTCGACAAGAATGACCGATAAAGTCAGCAAATACCATGTTCAGGATCTGGTGGCCCGCATTAACGAGGCCCTGGAGAAGAAATAAATTAAGTGCGGTTCCCGGCTTCGCCGGTTCTCGACTTCGCTCGAACTGACAAGGGCCATTCAGAAAAAGCCCAACTTGTTCATTAAGAACTTGTTGGGCTTTTGATTATCTTTGTATATCACCCCGAATAATACGGTTGGAGCCAAAAATCGGGGTAACGAAACGGAAAAGATATGC